>JAGUXU010000027.1 GCA_020061685.1 Candidatus Omnitrophota bacterium | reverse complement strand
GTCACGTTGACGCCGCAAATGCCTAAAGCGGCCAGTCCCCTTACCGACCCTTTCAATCTTCCGGGCGGGACCTCAAAAGGCACGTAGACGGCGTTTATCCGCTTTGCCCTGAACGCGGCATTCTGGAAGACCGGCGAAAAACTATGCCTTACCGGAAATCCGAGTATGCCGAAGACCTTTGTCTTTCCGTCGATATTCGCGGCCATTTCACCCTCCTTATAAACGCTTCGTCCCGACGATACGTCGGGACGCGGAATTACCTGACTATCACGTCATTGCAGGAAGTACTCAGATCTCAATCCGCAATCTCTTTCCTTCCTTATGTATCAATTTATTCACGGCATTAAGGTACGCTTTGGCGCTTGCCTCGACGACGTCGGTGGAAGCCGCCTTGCCTATCACGTCCTTGCCCTTTGCCCTTACGCGGACCGTGACCTCGCCCAGAGCATCCTTACCCCTGGTGACTGCCTGTATCGAATAATCGATCATCTCGCCCTTGGTCTTGGTTATTTTATCTATCGCCTTGCAACAGGCATCGACAGGGCCGTCGCCCTCGGCCTCGGCGGTCTTTATGCCGGACTTAGAACGAAGCTTTACGTCGGCGACAGGGGTCTCATCCGTACCCGCGACGGTACGGAACGAGACCAGTTTCCATGTCTCGCTGAAACCGCCGGCGCCTTCTTCCATCAACGTCTCGAGGTCCTCGTCGTAAATGAATTTCTTCTTGTCGGCCAGTACCTTGAAACGCTCAAATGCCTTTTCTACCTCGGGCCCGCTTAATGTATAGCCGAGTTTTTTCATCTTCTCGGCAAAAGCGTGGCGGCCCGAGTGCTTGCCCAGGACCAGGCTTGAGGAGCTCAGGCCGATCTCTTTCGGGCTCATTATCTCGTAGGTCGTGCGCTTCTTTAAGACGCCGTCCTGGTGTATGCCCGCTTCATGCGCGAATGCGTTCTGTCCGACTATCGCCTTGTTCGGTTGGACGACAAGACCCGTCAACTTCGAGACGAGCCTGCTCGCTTTGTAGATCTCCTCGGTCTTTATGCCTGTCGAGAGGCCGAAGAGGTCATTGCGCGTTTTTATCGCCATGACGATCTCTTCCATCGACGCGTTGCCCGCGCGCTCGCCTATGCCGTTTATCGTGCACTCGACCTGCCTTGCGCCGTTCTTGACCGCGGCCAGGGAATTGGCCACGCCCAAGCCGAGATCGTTATGGCAATGGACGCTGATGACAGCCCTTCCTATATTAGGCACATTGTTATTGATATCGCGTATCAATGCGCCGAATTCTTCGGGTATGGCGTAGCCTACGGTATCCGGTATATTGACCGTCCTGGCTCCCGCCGATATCACCTCTTCTATGACGCGGTAGAGGAAATCCTTCTCGCTCCTCGAGGCATCCTCGGGAGAGAATTCGACATCATCGGTGAACTTGCGGGCGTATCTCACGCCTTCCGCGGCAAGCTTGGCTATCTCGTCCTCGGCTTTCTTTAACTTATACTTCATATGCACCTTTGAGGTCGCGAGGAAGACGTGTATCCTCTTATTCTTCGCGGGCTTTACCGCCAATCCGGCTGACTCGATGTCCTTTTTGATGCATCTCGCCAGTCCGCATATGACCGGTCCCTTTATCTTCCGGGCTATGGACTTCACCGCGGCGAAATCGCCGGGCGAAGATACCGGGAAACCGGCCTCTATCACGTCCACGTTAAGGCGGACCAATTGCCTTGCGATCTCGAGTTTCTCGTGCGCCTCTAGGGACGCGCCGGGACATTGTTCCCCGTCGCGCAACGTCGTATCAAATATTATGATCTTTTCCATTTCGCTTTACACTTTTCGCTTTGCGTTTTACGCTTACTTTATCCAGGGCATCATCTGCCTTAAGCTTTTCCCGACGACTTCGATCAGATGCTCGGAGTCGCGTTTCATGAGTTTATCGAAATTCTTCCTTCCCGCCTCGTTCTCCCTTATCCATTCCTTCGCGAACTCGCCGGACTGGACCTCCTTCAATATCTTCTTCATCTCGGCGCGCGTCGTTTTCGTGATGATCCTTTCGCCGCGCGTCAGGTCGCCGTATTTGGCGGTATCCGAGACGCGCTGCCTCATCCCCTGTATGCCGCTGGCCCATATCAAGTCGGTTATAAGTTTCAACTCGTGCAGGCACTCGAAGTACGCTATCTCCGGCTGATATCCGGCCTCGACCAGTGTATCGAATCCCGCCTTGATGAGTTCGGTGACGCCGCCGCACAGGACGACCTGTTCGCCGAAGAGATCGGTCTCTACCTCTTCCTTGAAAGTCGTCTCGATGACGCCGGCCCTTGTGCCGCCTATCGCCTTCGCGTAGGCAAGGCCGAGTTGCAGGGCGTTCTCCGTGTAATCCTGATAGACGGCGACCAGGCAGGGGACGCCTTTTCCTTCCTCATACTGCGTCCTGACCAGGGCACCGGGCCCCTTGGGAGCCACCATAAAGACATCTATATTCTTCGGCGGAACGATCTGCTTGAAATGTATATTAAACCCATGGGAAAAATTCAACGCCTTGCCGTCAGTCATGTTATTTTCCACATAGTTCTTATATATCCTCGCCTGCAGATGGTCCTGCGTAAGTATCTGCACTATCTGGGCCTGCCTGGACGCGGCATCGGCCGCAACAGGCTTAAAACCGTCGTTGACCGCCTGTTCGTAATTCGGCGTGCCCTCCAGTTCGGAGACCACGACATCGCATCCGCTGTCGCGAAGGTTCAGGGATTGAGCCCGCCCCTGATTACCGTAGCCGATGATCGCGATCTTCTTTCCTTTCAGCAGATTTAAATCCGCGTCGTTATCATAGTAGATCTTCAACATTTTTATTGCTCCTCCTTCGGTTCTTTGGGTTCCTTTACGTCCTTCGTCATAGCGATCTTTCCCGTGCGGACGATCTCTTTTACGCCGAACGGTTTTAATAATTCCGTCAGCTTGTCTATCTTTGAGGTGTCCCCGACCACTTCGACGGTTATCGACTGGGCCCCAAGGTCGGCTATATTAGCGCCCATGCTCTCGGCGATCTCTATGATATCGTTGCGGTCCTTTGGGGTCGCGGCTTCGACTTTGATCAAGAGCAATTCGCGGTCGATGAATTTCTTCTGGGTCAGGTCCTGCACCGTGATGACGTCTATAAGCTTATTCAGTTGTTTCTTGACCTGTTCGAGCGTGCGTTCATCGCCCTCGACGACTATCGTCATCCTCGAGACGGTCGGGTCTTCGGTCTCGCCGACAGCGAGCGAATCTATGTTGAACCCCCGTGCGGAGAAGAGGCCCGATATGCGCGCCAGGACTCCCGGGTGGTTCTCTACTAAAACCGATATCGTGTGCTTCATGCCATGCTCCCTATCATATCGTCAAGGCGTTTGCCCGCCGGCACCATGGGGAAGACGTTCTCTTCTTCCTCGACGATAAAATCCATGACGACGACGTTCTTCGTATGCAGCGCCTTCTCGATGGCCGGCCGGACCTCTTCCTTCTTTCCGATCCTGATACCGACCGCGCCATAGGCCTCGGCTATCCTGACAAAATCAGGATTCTGGAGGCGCGTATGGGAATATCTCTTCTTATAGAACAGCTCCTGCCACTGGCGGACCATACCCAGATACGAGTTATTCAATATCGCTATCTTGACATTGATATTATTGACCACAGCAGTGGCTAGTTCCTGTATATTCATCTGTATCGAGCCGTCGCCTGAGATGACAAAGACCTCGTTATCGGGCCTTCCGACCTTGGCGCCGATACCCGCGGGGAAGCCGTATCCCATCGTCCCGAGCCCGCCGCTTGAAAGTAGCTCGCGCGGACGCTGGAATTTGTACCACTGCGCAGTCCACATCTGGTTCTGGCCGACATCGGTGGCTATGATGGCGTTACCCTTGGTCGCCTCGCAGATCTGTTCGATGACATACTGCGGACGGAGCTTATCGTCCTGTTTGTACTGCAACGGATGTTTCTCCTTCCAGTGCTTTATCTTATCGGCCCATTCCTTATCGTGCGGCCTGTGGACTATCTTCAATAATTCCGTCAGGACACATTTGACGTCGCCGACTATCGGGACATCGACCTTGACGTTCTTCGATATCGCCGTGGGATCAATATCTATATGGATTATCTTCGCGTGCGGCGCGAATTCGTCTATCTTGCCGGTGACGCGGTCATCGAAACGCGCGCCTATCGCTATGATCAAGTCGGAATTTTGTATCGCGTAATTCGCGTACGCTGTCCCGTGCATTCCGAGCATGCCCAGCGAAAGTTCGTGGTCGGCGGGATAGGCGCCGAGGCCGAGCAACGTCATCGTTACCGGCGAATTTATCTTCTCCGCGAACTCCCTCAATTGCTGTGACGCCCCGGAGAGCATGACTCCGCCTCCCGCGTAGATGACCGGCCGCTTTGATTCGGCTATCATCTTCGCCGCCCTCTTTATCTGTCCGGGATGCCCGCAATACGTAGGCTTGTAACTGCGTATATGGACTTCCTTCGGATAACGAAACTCTGTTTCGGCCATTTGTACATCGACCGGCAGGTCGATGACAACGGGCCCCGGCCTTCCGGTCGAGGCTATATGGAACGCCTCCTTAACTATGCGCGCCAGATCTTTGACGTCCCTGACCAAGTAATTATGCTTTGTTATCGGCCGCGTAATACCGGTGATATCCGCCTCCTGAAACGCGTCGTTTCCGATAAGGAACGTCTTGACCTGCCCTGTTATCGCGACCATCGGAATGGAATCCATATACGCCGTCGCTATTCCGGTAACGAGGTTCGTGGCACCCGGCCCCGATGTGGCTATACAGACTCCGGGCTTTCCGGTTGCGCGGGCATAGCCGTCGGCCGCGTGCGCAGCTCCCTGTTCGTGCCTGACCAAAATAAATCTAAAAGGCGCGTCATAGAGGGCGTCGAAAAGCGGCAATACCGATCCGCCGGGAAAACCGAATATAGCCTCGACTCCCTCCTTTTTCAGCGATTCAACGACTATCTGTGCGCCTGTCATCTTTGTAGTCATCTTATGATTTAACCCTTCATTATAGCGCCGGTATTCGCCGACGTGACAAGCCTGGCGTAACGGGCTAGATAACCTGTCGCGATCTTCGGCTTCGGCGCCCTCCAGGCCCTTAACCTTCTGTCCATCTCCGTCCTGGATATCTTAAGTTCCAGTCTCCTCTTGATGATATCTATCTCTATAATATCGCCGTTCTTGATGGCGGCTATCGGCCCGCCTTCGGCCGCCTCAGGCGATATGTGCCCGATGCACGGGCCCTGCGTCCCGCCTGAAAACCTTCCGTCGGTTATCAGGGCGACCTTATCCGCCAGCCCCATACCGACGATCGCCGCGGTCGGAGACAGCATCTCTCTCATCCCGGGCCCGCCCTTAGGGCCTTCATACCGGATGACGATGCAGTCGCCTGCCTTTATCTTCTTGGCCATTATCGCCTTCATCGCTTCCTCTTCCGAATTGAAGACCTTTGCCTTGCCGGTAAAACGCTTCGTCTTCTCCTGGACCGCCGTCTGCTTGACGACCGCGCCGTCAGGACAGAGGTTGCCTCTCAAGACGGCGATGCCGCCTTCTTTATGATACGGCCTGTTAAGCGGCCTGATTATCTCTTCATCGTCTATGCGCGCGGAGCTCGCGATCTCGTAAATAGTCCTTCCGCTGACCGTGGGAAGGTTATGTAATTTCGGCTTTAACCTCTTTAAGACCGCAGGAATGCCTCCCGCGAATTCCAGATCCTCCATAAAATACTTGCCCGACGGAAGTATGTCAGAGATATGCGGCGTATCCCTGCTTATCTTATCGAAGAGGTTAAGCGGCAATTTGATGCCGGCCTCATTCGCTATCGCCGTAAGGTGTAAGACGGTGTTCGTCGAGCCGCCCAGCGCCATATCCACACGGATGGCGTTCTCAAACGCCTTCTGGCTTAATATCCTGCCCGGCGTCATGTTCTTCTTGACCAGTTCGACTATCCGTTCCCCGCTCTCGTAGGCTATCCTCTCGCGCTTTGCCGAGACGGCAAGAGCCGTCGCCCCGCCCGGCATAGCAAGGCCGATCGCCTCAGAGATGCAGCTCATCGTATTGGCGGTATAGAGCCCCTGACATGCGCCCGGACCGGGACAGGCGTTACATTCCAGTTCCTCAAGTTCATCTCTCGTTATCTCGCCGGCCCTGTATCTTCCGACCGCCTCAAAAGTGTCTTTGACAAGAGAGAGCCTCTTCATCTTGGAACGGCCCGAGAGCATCGGCCCTCCCGTAACGACTATGGACGGGATATCAAGCCTGCAGGCGGCCATCATCATGCCGGGGGTAATTTTGTCACAATTTGTGAGCAAAATTAGCCCATCCAGCGCGTGCGCGGTCGCTATCATCTCGACCATATCGGCGATGAGTTCCCTGGAAGGAAGCGAACAATGCATCCCAAGATGGCCCATCGCTATGCCGTCGCAGATCCCGGGTATGCCGAAGACAAAAGCCGCCCCGCCGCCCGCGTAGACTCCGTGCTCGATACTCCTCTCGAGCATCCTCATATGCGTATGCCCCGGGATGAGGTCCGTAAAGCTCGAGGCGATGCCTATAAACGGCTTCTCCAGCTCTGACCTGGAAACGCCTGTCGCGTAGATAAGCGCCCTGCTTCCGACCTTTTCAAGCCCTTTCTTGACCCTTTCGCTCCTTAACATAATATCTCTCCTTAGTTTACGCCATTGTAAACCTGAATTATATCATACCAAAAAGATATGTCAATAATATTATAGGACGTTGCCGGGGGCTTGTTTAGGATTATTTTACGTATACCGTGCCGTCAGTTCCGATGGCGTTAAGCTGTAGGACCACTTCTCCGCCTTTGGTCATCGCGTAGTGGGGCATGCCCTTCGGCTCCGTGAAAAAACTCCCGGCAGGAAGTTCTTTGAGTTTCGTCTCATCAAACTTATCGCCGTAAGCAAAATAGAAAGTCCCTGAAAGGACCGTGACCATCCCGGCCCTATTCGGATGCGAATGGGGTTTTAATACAGTATTGGCGGGTATCCTGATGCGTTGGGCATACGGCACAGGGGCGCTTGGGTCCCCTACCAGGACAGCTGTCTGCAGGCCATGGAGTTTCGGGTCCGTATTCCATGATATGTCGCCCGGAACCAGGCTGACTACCGCCAGCTTGGCGCTGTCCGCTGATCCAAAATAAAAAACCGCGGCACATGCAATAACCCCCGCCGCAAATACCAAAACCCATTTTAAATGCTTCATGTTGTCACCCTATTATTTCACTTAAACCTTCAACGGCTTGGTTTACTTCTTCCGGAGAAGCCGCGCCCATCTTCTCTCCTATCCTCTCGACAGATAAAGTGCGGACCTGGCTTATCTTTATCCATGAACGTTTAGGAAGCCCTTTTGAGCCCAGCTCGAGTGTCAACGGAAATCCTGCGTGCGGCTCCTGGCTTGTGATAGCCATAGCCACCACCGTGCCGGAACGGTCATTAAAAACATCGTTGCTTATTATAAGAACGGGCCTCTTGCCTGCAATCTCCCGTCCTTTGGCCGGACTCAGATCAGCCCAACGGATCTCCCCTCTTAATATTCTGGCCATTTATCAAGCTCCTCGGAGAGACCCTCTTCGGCTAAGGCCTTCTCGAACTTAGGATCGAGCTTAGCGCATTCTCTTGCCAGCCTGCCGCGTTCCATGCGCTCAAGCTTCTCCTCGACCGCTTCCTGGATAGCACGGCTACGGTTCGCGAAGATGTGCCTTTTGATAAAACGGTCGATCTTCACGACAACATTTTGGTCAATCGTAATTGCTATTTTACTCTTGCTCATATCTCTACCTTTTTGGTATTACTATATATCATACCTCCTCCTTTGTCAAGGGCGATGTTCATTTACCTCTTGAGATAATAGACGATAACCGGAGGGATTTTCTTTCACCTAAATTTTCCTGCAACTAACTTGTGGAAAATTTACCCGCAGGGCCGACGTTAATTTAATGTGTCCGTCGGGGTGATCCCGAGCGGAGCGAGGGATCTTAAAAAATGTCACTTACTGTGAATTATGTCAATAGGATGGCTGGCGCAGTCCGAAAGAAATCTATTTATACATCCTCGGCACGCGGGCCGAGATCCAGCAGACGACTTCGTAGGGAATAGTGTCCAGGAGGCGGGCAATGTCCTCGACGGTTATG
>JAGUXU010000087.1 GCA_020061685.1 Candidatus Omnitrophota bacterium | reverse complement strand
TCCTTATTTCGGAAGCCGCCACCGAGAGATGCCCCCTGCCGCCGTCTATGATTATAAGGTCAGGCGTCTTGTGTTTATCCTTGAGAGTTCCCGTGTATCGGCGCCGGACGACCTCACGCATCATCGCGTAATCATCCTGGCCCCTGACCTCGCGTATCCTGAACATCCTGTATTTGGATTTGTCCGGGCGGCCGTCCTTGAACGTCACCATAGAGCCGCATGCCTCCTGGCCCTTTATATTCGAGATATCGAACGCCTCGATAAGCCGGGGCTCATCTTTTAATCCGAGGATCTCTTTCAGCTCGCCCAATCCTCCTCTTACATCGCCGGCCTTTTTGTATACCGCGGCGCTTAACGCCTCTATCCGGTCCCTTATCCCCGCCGCTTCCTCAAACCTCTCCTTGTCGGATAAATGCTTCATCTTGCCGGCCAGTTTGCGCAGGAGTTCATCCCTTTTACCCTCGATAAAGAGGATTATCTCTTTTATATTCTCCAGATAATCCTCTCTTGATATCTTCCCCTCACAGGGCGCGGGACAAAGGCCGAGCTCATAATAGACACAGGCTTTCTTGGGCAGCGGACGGCAGGTGCAGAATGGGGACATCTTGCGGATGGATTTGATCGCCTGGCGCAATAATGCCGCGTCGGTATACGGCCCGAAATACAGCGAACCGTCGCTCTTCCTTCCCCGCGCGACCATGACCCGCGGATATTCCTCTGCCATCGTTATCTTTATGAGCGGGTAACTCTTGTCGTCGCGAAGGGCGACATTATATTTCGGGCGGTGTTCCTTTATCAGGTTTGATTCGAATAAGAGCGCCTCTGTCTCGGATGCTGTCGCAGTCCATTTGATGTCGCGGACCTTACCGGCCATTGACTCTGTACGCGGGGAGAGATTCTTTGACGGCTGGAAATACGACTTTACTCTTTTCTTAAGGGAGGACGCCTTGCCGACATATATCACCTTTCCGCTCTCGTCCTTGAAGATATATACGCCGGGCGAGTCGGGTATCTCTCTTATCTTTTCCTTGATATCCACCGCAGGAATCCTTTAAATTCATCCACATCGAATACCATGCAGGCGGCGAAGAACGAAATGATACCGGCCGGGATTATGACCGCTATTTGCTTGACCGGGCTAAGATTTAGAATTGAATCCAGCCAGATCAAAACGACCCCCATAATGACTCCGGCGATGAGGACGCGGCCAAAAGACTTAAGTATGGCGAATCCCCCGAACGGCCCTATCTTTTTCCTTAAGAGATGGAACAGCAGGATAAAATTCGCGGTGCTGGAAATCGTCGTAGCGAGCGCGAGCCCTCCGACCTTCATCGGGAACATAAGTATGGCGCTTAAGACCACATTGAGAATAAGCGCGATAAAAGCGGCCTTTACGGGCGTGACCGTATCCTTAAGCGAATAGAACGCCGAGACTACGACTTTTACCCCGGCGTAGGCGCAGAGCCCTATCGAATAATAGAATAACGCCGCTGATGTGATCTGCGTCGAATAAGCGTCAAAAGAGCCCCTCTCGAACAGCGCCCGCACTATCGGAGTCGCTAAGACGATAAGCCCTACCGACGCGGGTACGGTTATGAAAAATACCGACTTCAGCGAAAAAGAGAAAGTTTCCTTGAATTTTTCTATGTCTTCTTTCGCGGCATGCTCCGATAAAGTCGGGAGCATCGCCTGTGAGAACGCCGTCCCGAAGATAGCCAACGGGAACTGCCATAACCTGTTCGAATAATAGATCGCCGCGATCGCCCCCTCGCCCACGATAGCGGCTATAGACGCGAAGATGGTGTTCACAAAGACGTTTAACTGATAGATGCTCGAGCCGGCTACCCTCGGAAGAAGCAGCCGCCCGATCTCGGACGAAGCGGGATGCTTAAATTTATTGAACCTCGGCAGAGCCAATCTCTTGTTCATCAATTGCGGCAGCTGTACGACAAGCTGCAGGAGGCCGCCGACAAGGACACCTATGGCAAGCCCCATAATGGGTATCTTCATTATCGGGCACAGGAATACGGCGCTCGCTATGAAAAGCAGGTTCCATAACGGCTGGCTGAAAGAGGAAGCGCCGAAGAGCTTAAGCGAATTCAGGACACCCGTCGTATAAGCGGTCAGTCCCACAAGAAATATATACGGGAACATCGCGCGCGTAAGGTCGACGGTCAGCTTGAATTTCTCGGGGTCCTTTACAAAACCCGGAGCTATCAGCGTGACTATAAAAGGCGCGAAGAGCACGCCGAGCGCGGATATGACCGCCAGGACGATGATCATCGTATTAAGGAGGATCTGCGCGAGTTCCCAGAACTCCGCCTTCGTCTTCTTGATAGCGTACTCGCTCAAGACCGGGACGAACGCGGCGTTGGCGGCCCCTTCCCCGACCATGTCCCGCAGGAGGTTAGGTATCCTGAAGGCCACGACGAACGCCTGAAAAGGCGTGGTCGTACCGAATACGGCGGCGACAACGATATCCCTTATGAACCCGAGGATACGGCTTGCCAATATCCCCAGCCCTATGATACCCGCCGATCTGGCTAACGATTTATGTGTTGACATTTTTTTTACTATATGGTATTTTTAGTCCTTACAAAGAAGGAGACAAACATTGCCTATACTAAAATCCGCTTTCAAAAGGATACGCCAGGACAAGAAAAGGCGCGCGAGAAACTCAAAAGTAGAGACCGAATTAAAGTCATTGTCCAAAAAATTCGTCATGGCTTTGGGCGCTAAGGCGGCTGAGGCCAAAAAACTGGGGCTCGAGCTCATCTCGAAATTGGACAAGGCGCGCTCCAAAGGGATCATACACAAGAATAACGCCTCCCGGAAAAAATCCCGCATCCTAAGCAAGCTCGCCAAGATCAGATAATCTCACGATAAGCGATTCAATGATGACCTTCTTATCAAGGTCCCTGTTCTTGCAGTCGCGGTCCGCCTTAAGCAGGTAATCAAAGGCCCTCTTTATATCGTCTAATTTTATCCTCTTGGCTATATTCATCGCCTCGCTTACCGCCTCCCGGTTGATCCTCAATTCGCTCTGGATCTGCCACTGGTTCCTTCCCTGCGCCATAAGATGCTTTACCTTCAGAAGGCGCCTGAATTCCGCGCCTATAGCGCCTATTATATTCTCGGGCCTTACCGATTCCCTGAACAGCCCGGACAATATGGATAACGACCGCGCCGTCTGCCTCTTGCATATCGCCCCCGTGAGGTCAAAGACGGTCTCCTCAAGCGACTTGCCTATAAGGGCCTCGACATCTTCTTTTTCTATATTGCGCCTTGCTCCGATATAGGTGACAAGCCCTTCGACCGCCCCTTTGATGTTAGCGAGATCGTCTCCCAGTTTCTCCATAAGCAATCTTATCGCTTCGTCGCTTATCGCCTTTTTATTCGAGGCGGCCTTCTCCTTAAGATACCGGTCTAATTTATCTTCCCGGAGGCGCTCGAAGACTTCTGTCGTCGCGTATCTTGAGATAGACGAAAAAAAATCGCCCTTGCGCGGGCCGATATCTTTGGGCTCGAGGTCTGTGGTCAGGACCAGGACGGTATTCTCGGAGGGACCCTTGCAGTAACTGACTATAGAATCCTGCACGGGCTCGGGGAGCCGTTCTATATCTTTTATGACGACGAAACGCTTCGGGCTTAAAAAGGGCTGGGTATTTACGGCATCCTGAAATTCCCGGGGCTCGATCTGGTCGGCATAGAAGAGGGTATAATTCAAATCGGCGTCTCCGCCGGAAAGGACTTTCTTCTTTAAATCGGACAGCGCTTCTTCCTTAAGGGCGTTCTCTTTTCCTAAAAAAACATAGATGGGACTGTGCATATGAAAGGCCTACCAATCCTCAACCGTCCTTTCAACGACTCTTCTGGCCAGGTCCGCGACGGCGTCATTTATGGCGGCATCCTCCGAGACGGCCTTATGGCCGACTAAGGCGAATTCGGTATAACCCACGAAATTTTTCTCGGTCCAGAGGACTT
>JAGUXU010000024.1 GCA_020061685.1 Candidatus Omnitrophota bacterium | reverse complement strand
AGGGACGGTATACCGATCATGCTGATAGACGAGGCGGAGAAATAATATGGCAAAGATACTTGTGATACACGGCCCGAACCTTAATCTTCTGGGCGGCCGCGAAGTCGATATTTACGGCAAGTTTACCCTGCAGGAGATAGACGCCGAATTAAAAAAGATCGCCAAGGTCGAAAAGGTCGAACTGGAGACGTTCCAGTCGAACCATGAGGGAGAGATAGTCGAGAAGATAGGCAAGGCGAAGGGAAAATTTGACTGCATCCTGATAAACCCCGCTGCTTATACGCATACCTCGGTCGCCATAAGGGACGCCATCTCGGCCGTCGCTATTCCGACGATAGAAGTCCACATCTCCAATATTTATGCCCGGGAGGATTTCCGCCGCACCTCGCTGATCGCGCCTGTCGCCGTAGGGCAGGTGAGCGGTTTCGGCATGAACAGCTACAAGTTAGGCCTGAAAGCCGCTATAGACATAGCCAAAAGAAGACCGCATTGAGATCCCGTATAGAAAGAGTCATAATTGCTCTCGCTAAAGAGCGCATAGACGCGTTTTTGGTCACTAAGGCGGCGAATGTGCGTTATTTAAGCTGTTATGAGGGCGACGATGCCAGCCTTCTTATAGCAAGCAAAAAACGGTTCTTTCTCACCGATTCAAGGTATGAGCTGCAGGCCCGGAGGGACACCAGGGGTTTCACGGTCAAGATCATAAAGAGTTCATTAGCCGAGACTATCAGGGATCTGGTCTATGCGCTTAAGGTGAAGCGGTTAGGATTTGAATGCCATGACCTTACGCATGCCCAGCATGACCGGTTGATGAGATCGTTGCCTGGGATCGAACTGGCGCCTGTTCACGATATGGTCGAGAGGTTGAGGGTGGTAAAAGATGCCGGAGAGGTGCGTTTTATAAGGGAATCGGTCTCGATACTGGAAAAGGTCTCCACCCGTTTTAAGACCATATTAAGGCCGGGCCTCGCGGAGCGTGATCTTGCCGCCGAGTTGGAACATTTTATTAAGGTGGCAGGCGGCGACAAGAGTTCTTTTGACATAATAGTGGCCTCGGGAAGCAATTCCGCTTTACCCCACGCCCGTCCAGGCACGCGCAGGATAAGACCTAATGATATGGTTTTATTGGACTTAGGCGTAGGTTACAAGGGCTATAATTCCGACTTGACACGCGTATTCTTTTTGGGTAAAATTAATCCAAGAACAAAGAAGATTTACGATACGGTAAGAGAGGCAAATAGGCGCTCTATAAAGGCAATCCGCCCCGGCGTAGAGATATCCAGGATCGACGAAATCGCGCGGGGCTTTATTCGTAAAAAGGGATTCGGTAATTGCTTCGGCCACGCATTAGGCCACGGGATAGGGCTTGAGGTCCATGAAAGTCCTTCCATATCAGGCAGGAATCACACCGTATTAAAACCCGGCATGATCTTTACGATCGAACCGGCCATTTATTTGCCGGGTTGGGGCGGTATACGGATCGAGGATATGGTCCTGGTTACCAGGAAAGGATGCGAGGTATTGACAGATGATATCGACAAGTGATATAAAAAACGGCTTAACGATCAAAATAGACGGAGAACTCTTTCAAGTTATAGAGTTCCAGCACGTGAAACCCGGCAAGGGTGGGGCTTTTGTAAAAACGAAGTTGCGCAGCTTATCTACGGGCAATGTCCTCCCCAGGACGTTCCGCTCCGGAGAGAAACTCGAGGACGCTTTTATAGAATATAAGAAACTCCAGTTCAGCTACGCCGCCGGCGACGACTATCATTTCATGGAAGAAAAGACCTTCGAGCAGTTCCAGATAAGCTCCGAACAACTCGGGGATGTCACCCATTATCTCAAAGAGAACATGATAGTAAACGCCTCCTTCTACGAGGGCAAATTAATGAGCGTCGATGCGCCGATGTTCGTCGAGCTTAAGGTCGTGGAGGCCGATCCGGGCCTCAAAGGCGACACCGCGAAGAGCGGTACAAAATCCGTAAAACTGGAGACCGGTTATGCCATCCAGGTCCCTTTATTCATAGAGGTAGGAAACGTCCTGAAGATCGATACCCGAACAGGCGAGTACGTCGAAAGGGTATAAGGGGGTAAAATGAACGTCAAGGAACTTAAAGAGATGATAGCCCTTATGAACGAGAACGGGCTCGTTGAGATCGAGATCGAGAGAGAAGGCCTAAGGGTCAGGATAAGGAAGGGAGTTTCAGGCGTTCCCGAGATCACGCAGGAGAAATATATAATCCAGCCGACCGGGGTCGCGTCTCTCTCGCCGGCCGCCAAGGAAGCTGCGCCTTCGGAAACGAAGCGTATTGAGATAAAAGCCCCCATGGTGGGGACATTTTACAGGGCTCCCGCGCCCGATGCCCCGCCGTTTGTCGAGGTGGGAAGCGATATAGAACCCGGCCAGGTAGTCTGTATAATCGAAGCGATGAAACTGATGAACGAGATAAAGGCCGAGGTCAAAGGTAAGGTCGTCGATATACTTGTCGAGAACGCGCAGCCGGTAGAGTTCGGCCACGTGCTCTTTTTAATTGAGCCCGCATAATAAAAAATGTTCTCCAAGATATTAATCGCGAACAGGGGAGAAGTGGCCCTTAGGATCATAAGGGCCTGCAAGGAGCTCGGCATAAAAGCCGTCGCCGTCTATTCGGAGGCGGACAAAGATTCTTTACATGTGAAATTTGCCGACGAGGCGATATGTATCGGCGCCGCCTCGCCGCAAAGCAGTTATCTGAATATCCCCAGCATAATCAGTGCGGCAGAGATAGCGGATGTCGAAGCGATACACCCCGGGTACGGCTTCCTGGCTGAGAACGCCCATTTTGCCGAGGTCTGCGACTCCTGCCAGATCAAATTTATCGGCCCCACACCGGAAGCGATGCGCCTGATGGGGGACAAGATGGCCGCCAAGGATACGATGAAGAAAGCCGGGCTTCCCATAATCCCCGGCAGCCTGTCTCTCGTAAAAGATAAAGACGAGGCGCTGAAGGTCGCGCATAAATTGCAGTACCCCGTCATAATCAAGGCGGCGGCCGGCGGCGGAGGGCGCGGCATGCGCATCGCGCATAATGACATAAGGCTTGTGAGCGTCCTCATGACCTGCCGGGCGGAAGCGGAAGCGGCGTTCGGCGGCTCGGATGTCTATATTGAGAAATATGTAAGTAACCCGCGGCACGTCGAGTTTCAGATAGTGGCGGACAAATACGGGCATGTGGTCCATCTCGGAGAGAGGGACTGCACCATCCAGAGGCGGCATCAGAAATTACTTGAGGAATCGCCTTCGCCGGCGGTAGATTCAAAATTAAGGAAGAAGATGGGAGAGGCCGCGGTCCGCGGCGCGAAGTCGGCCAACTACACCAACGTCGGGACCATGGAGTTCCTTCTGGATGAACGCGGCAATTTCTATTTTATGGAGATGAATACGAGGATACAGGTCGAACACCCGGTTACCGAGATGGTAACGGGCATAGATCTGGTCAAAGAGCAGATAAGGATCGCGGCGGGAGAGAGGCTGTCTTTTGATCAGGATGATGTGAAAATCAACGGTTGCGCGATAGAATGCCGGATCAACGCGGAAGACCCGGATAACGGTTTTATGCCCTGTCCCGGAAAAGTATCTTTCTTCCATGCCGCCGGCGGGCCGGGCGTGCGGGTCGATTCCCATGTCTATCAGGGTTACGAGATAACCCCTTATTACGATTCAATGATCGCGAAACTTATAACCCACGGGAAGAACCGCGCCGAGGCCATCCAGATCATGCAGCGGGCGCTCTCCGAGTTCACGATCGAGCCGATAAAGACGACGATAGATTTTCACAAACGCGTCATTGCCGACCCAGATTTCCTGCGGGGGCAGGTGACGACCGAATTCATAGCGAAGATGATGGGCGAAAAGGAGGTCACGCAATGAACATATTGAACAGGATAACGATGCTGTTTTTTCTTGTGATATTTGTAGCCATAGGGCTGTTTTTGCTCCTGGTCTCGGTCAAATTCATACAGAGCGAGCCGCTCTTAAACGCCCTCGATTATATTTACGCCTCGATGAATTTAAGGGCGGGCGTTGCCGTTGTCGGCGGCTTGTTGATCTTGATCTCGATAGCCGCGTATCAGTTTACCGTCGCCCGGATAGAACGTCAGAAGAACATAGCGTTCAATAATCCCGACGGACAAGTCACCATCTCGTTATCGGCGATAGAGGAATTCATAAAACGCATAGGGTCCTCTCTGTCCGAGGTCAAGGAGTTGAAGTCGGATTGCATCGCCACGAAAAAAGGGATAGACATCTCCACAAGGGTCATATTCTGGTCTGACGCGAATATCCCGGAAGCGACCGAAAAGATACAGAGCCTCATCAGGACGCGTATCCAGGAGATGCTGGGGGTCGACGAACCCATTATAGTGAAGGTGCATGTCACGAAGATAGCGGCGCGCCAGGAACCGAAACAGGGCAAGAAGGAAAAGGACAAGGATAAAGAAGACCTGCGCATGCCGTTTAGCGGGATGGAATACAGGAACGACTGACACATAAAAAACAGAGGAGGAAGTTCGAGTGAAGAGGTTGGGAGTCTTGACGGGCGGCGGCGACTGCCCGGGTTTAAATCCAGTTATCAGGGCGGTAGTCAGGAAAGCGTTATATGAAGGATATGAAGTGCTGGGGATAAAGTACGGCTGGAAGGGCCTTATAGAAGGCGAGGTCGTGCCTTTGGACTTACGTTCCGTATCCGGGATATTGCCGAAGGGCGGGACGATCTTAGGGACGTCGCGGACTAATCCGTATAAAACAGAGGGCGGCGTACAGAAGGTCAAGGATAATTTCAAGAAGTTCGAATTGGGCGCGCTTATCGCGATAGGCGGCGAGGACACGCTGGGTGTCGCCAATAAATTGGTAAAAGAGGGGCTGAAGGTGGTCGGCGTCCCGAAAACCATAGATAACGATCTAAACGAGACCGATTTCACTTTTGGTTTTGATACGGCCGTCAACATCGTCACCGAGTGCATAGACAGGCTGCACACTACCGCCGAGAGCCATAACAGGATTATGGTGGTGGAGGTCATGGGCCGCCATGCCGGCTGGATCGCGGTCCATTCCGGGATAGCCGGAGGCGCAGACGTCATCCTTATCCCCGAATTGCCGATAGATATCGATGAGGTATGCAGTATCCTGAAGAAACGCCACGAGCACGGAAAGAATTTTTCCATAGTAGTCGTGGCGGAAGGCGCGGTATTCAAGAATGACAAGGAGATCCTCTCGACCGAAAAACTGGATGAGTTCGGACATGTAAGATTAGGCGGGATAGGCCAGGCCCTCGGCGGGCTGATAGAGAAGAAGACAGGCTTTGAGACGAGAGTGACCGTCCTGGGACATATACAGCGTGGCGGAAGCCCAACGGCTTTTGACAGGGTCCTGGGCACGAGGTTCGGGGTCAAGGCGGTCGAATTGGTCAAGGAAGGCAAATTCGGAGAGATGGCGAGCCTTAAGGGCAACAAGATCGTCTCCGTTCCCATAGAAAAGGCGGTAGGGACGTTAAAGACCGTGGACATGGACCTGTATAATATGGCAAAGGTATTCTTTGGTTAAATATGAAAAATAAAATAGAAGAGATAATCGAGGAAAGCATAGCCGTTAAGAAGGACCTGATAAAATCACAGGCGGGGGCGATAGAAAAAGCGGCCGAGGCGATGATAAACACCCTTAAGGACGGCGGGAAGATAATCATCTTCGGGAACGGCGGCAGCGCCGCCGACAGCCAGCATATAGCTGCCGAGCTGGTCGGAAGGTTCCTGAAGGAAAGGAAGGGCCTGCCCGCTATCGCGCTTACGACAAATACCTCGATACTGACCGCGATAGCCAACGACTATTCGTATAACCAGGTCTTTTCGCGGCAAGTGGATGCCTTAGCGGAAAAGAACGATGTGGCGATAGGGATCTCCACAAGCGGCAAGGCGGCGAACGTAATCGAGGCGGTCGAGTTGGCGAATAAAAAAGGGCTAGTGACGATCGCCTTGACCGGCGGAGACGGCGGAGAGCTTGCCAAAGTGGCAAAGATCTCGGTTATCGTCCCTTCCAGGTCCACTCCCAGGATACAAGAGGCCCACGCCACTATCGGGCATATAGTCTGCCAGTTGGTAGAGGATGCCCTGTGAATGTGATCTCTTTTTCTAAGATCGGGGCCCTGGCCTCGTCGCTGAGGAAAAAGAAGAGGCGCATCGTATTCACCAACGGCTGTTTTGATATCATCCACGCCGGGCACATAAAATATCTCGAGAAAGCCAAGGCCCTCGGCGATGTCCTCATCGTCGGCATAAACAGCGACTCCTCGGTAAGAAAGATAAAGGGGCCGAGGAAGCCGGTCGTCCGGCAGGGCGACAGGGCGGCGATCGTAGCGGCACTCAAGCCCGTTGATTATGTCTCGATATTCAATGACACGACCCCCATAAAACTGATAAAAGCCATAAAGCCGGATGTGCTGGTCAAGGGCGCCGACTGGCGCTTAAACAGCATAGTCGGCGGCGATTTCGTGAGGTCTTACGGCGGCAGGGTAAAAGCGGTCTCTCTGGTAAAAGGCAGGTCCACCTCTAACCTGATACGCAAGATAGTAGATATATTTAAATGAAGCAGAAGATATACAGGATAATCGACGCGAATCTTAACAGGTCGCGGGAGGGGTTAAGGGTCTGCGAGGAGATAGCGAGATTCGTACTCGATGATAAGCGCCTTACCGAAGAATTCAAGGGCCTGCGCCACAAGATAACGGGCTGTATAAAATTTTATCCGGCGCGATTACAGGATATCATCTCGGCGCGCGATTCCGACAAGGACGTGGGCAGGGGGAAGCAGCCCATAGAACGAAGAAGAAAAGACTGGAAGGGGGTCTCCCTCGCCAATATGGAGCGCGTCAAAGAATCTCTACGCGCCCTTGAAGAATTTTCGAAACTCATCGATAACAGGATAGCGGACAGGTTTAAAAGGCTCCGGTTTAAGGCCTATGACGCCGTGAAGAGATTGACCGCGAGGTTCTAGGTCTTGATAGATTTTAAGCTCTACGTGATTATTGACAGGAAGTCCTCCAAAGGCCGCGATCCGGCATATGTAGCGCAAGAAGCGATAGAAGGCGGGGCGGATATAATACAGCTGCGGGATAAAGAATCAAGCGCCGGCGAGATATTGAAAGCCGGCCGCGCGATCCTTGACCTGACCCGCAGGAAGAAGATCCCCCTCATCATAAATGACAGAGTGGATATCGCGGTGGCCGTCGGCGCCGACGGCGTCCATTTGGGCCAGGATGACCTTCCCATCGGGACCGCGCGTTCTATGATCGGCGAAGGAAAGATAATCGGTTTATCGACGCATTCTGTTTCGCAGGCGCTTGAGGCCCAGGAGAACGGGGCGGATTATATAGGTGTGGGGCCTGTCTTTTCTACTCCCACAAAACCGGATTATAAAGCCGTAGGGGTGGATCTGATCAGGGAAGTAAGAGACAGGATCAGGATACCGTTCGTCGTGATCGGCGGCATAGACGGATCGAATATCGATGAGGTCCTCGCGGCGGGAGCAAGGCGCGTGGCAGTCGTAAGGGCGGTCTGCGGCGCCGAGGACGTCAGAGGTGCGGCTAAAAGATTAAAGGAAAGACTTAATAAGATATGACCCAGTTAGAGTACGCCAAGAGAGGCACTTTGACGCCTGCGATGAGGGCAGTGGCCCGTTCCGAAGGCGTAGATCCAAAGAGATTGCTTAAGGAAGTGGCTGAAGGCAGGGCCGTTATCCCCTCCAACCGCCTTAGGAAGAAATCCAGGATTTGCGGTATCGGCAAAGGATTGAGGACGAAGGTAAACGCGAATATAGGGACTTCCGCCGATCTATCTAATCTAAAGGCCGAACTTAATAAATTAAAGGCGGCAGTCGAATACGGCGCGGATACTGTAATGGACCTCTCGACAGGCGGAGATCTGAAAAAGATACGCAGGGCGATGCTCGGGGCTTCGCCCGTTCCTCTGGGGACTGTGCCCATCTATGAAGTCGCCGTAATGGCGGAGAGAGAAAAGAGGCGGATACCGTCTATCACGGCGGAGGAGATGTTTGCGGTCCTGGAAGGGCAGGCCGGGGAAGGCGTCGATTTTTTCACCATCCATAGCGGCGTCACGATGGATACAGTCGAATGCCTTAAGAAGGAAGGCAGGGTCGTCGATGTCGTAAGCAGGGGCGGGGCGATACTGATCGAATGGATGGCCCATAACGGGCGAGAGAATCCGTTCTACGAAGAATTTGACAGGGTCCTGGACCTCGCGAAGAGATATGATATAACATTAAGCCTCGGAGACGGGATGCGGCCAGGTTGCCTTGCGGATGCGACTGACAGGGCGCAGGTCCAGGAGTTGATAGTTTTAGGAGAACTTGCAAAAAGGGCCAAAGAGGCCGGCGTTCAGGTCATGATCGAAGGCCCCGGCCACGTCCCCTTAAACCAAATAGAGGCTAATATATTACTGGAGAAGGAGGTCTGCCAGGGGGCGCCGTTCTATGTATTGGGTCCGCTGGTGACCGATATTGCGCCCGGCTATGACCACATCACGTCCGCTATCGGCGGGGCATTGGCGGCTTCTTACGGAGCGGATTTTATATGTTATGTGACACCGTCGGAACATTTGGGGCTTCCCTCGGTTGCCGACGTCAAGACCGGTGTCGTGGCGGCAAGGATAGCAGCCCACGCCGCGGACATCGCCAAGGGTGTCAAAGGGGCGTTGGATTGGGACATATCCATGTCCGTCGCGCGCAAGAAGAGAGATTGGCAGAGACAATTTAAACTTGCGATCGATCCCGTCGTAGCGCGGCAATATCGCAAGCGTTCCAAGCCGGCGTCTAAGGATGTCTGTACGATGTGCGGTCAGTATTGTTCAATGAAGATATCGGACAAATACCTGAGGTAAAAAATGTCATTATTAGTCGTCGGTTCGATAGCTTTGGATTCCGTAAAGACCCCCTTCGGCAAGGCGGAGGAGGCGCTCGGAGGTTCCGCGGTATTTTTTTCGTATGCCGCGAGTTTTTTCAGTCCGGTCCGGCTGGTCGGCGCCGTCGGTTCGGATTTCCCCAAATCCCATATTGCCCTGCTTAGGGACAGGGGGATAGACCTGAAAGGCCTGACGGTCGATGACGGGAAGACGTTCCGATGGAAAGGCGATTACGGCTACGACCTGAACGTCGCCCACACCATTTATACTCACTTGAACGTCTTCGCGGGTTTTAAACCCGTTATCCCTGTTGAATATCGTGATTCAAAGAGCGTATTCCTGGCGAACATAGACCCGGACCTGCAAAAAGATGTCTTAAGGCAGGTGGATAGGCCCAAACTTGTCGCCTGCGATTCCATGAATTACTGGATCGAGAATAAGCACAGTCAATTAAAGAGGTTACTGAAGGACGTCCACATATTTTTCGCTAACGATACCGAGGCGCGTGAATTCTCCGGAGAGCATAATCTCCTTAAAGCCGCCAGATATATATTTTCTTGCGGTCCCAAAATTGCTATAATAAAAAGAGGCGAACACGGCGTTCTTTGCGCCTCCCGGAATTACATCTTTTCATATCCGGCTTATATCCTGGAAGACCCTTTTGATCCGACCGGTGCGGGCGATACATTTGCCGGGGGCTTTATGGGATACTTAAGCAGGTCGGATAGATTGAGCGAATTTGCCTTGCGCAGGGCGTGCGCTTACGGTACAATCTTAGCATCTTATGTTGTCGAGGATTTCAGCGTAAGGCGCCTCTTGCGATTGAAGCCGAGAGAGATAACGGACAGATATAAGAAATTCAAGAGGTTGATGCATCTTTAAGGCCGGTGACTTAGGGAGTCCCGCGGGTGTAGTTCAGTTGGTAGAACGTCAGCTTCCCAAGCTGAATATCGTGGGTTCGAGTCCCATCACCCGCTCCAAATTTTGACAACTCTTTTAAGGCGGGCAAAATTTGTCCCGAGGAGCGGGGCGACGAGGGACATTTAGTCAAAAGTTGACAGGATATGTCCTATCTTAGAGTAATAAGCTCGGCGATTTTTGTCTTGATGTTGGGAGGTTGCGCGGGGGCGCCTGTCGTTTCACCTCCGAGACAAGTTACGCCGGCCGCCACGAAACAACAGGGCGTATATCATAAGGTCGTTAAAGGCGAGACGCTGTGGCGTATCTCGAAGAATTACGGCGTCGAACTGGAAAAGGTGGTCTCCGTAAACGGCCTTAGCGACGCGGAACGCATCGAGGCCGGGCAGGTGATCTTTATACCGTCGGCAAGCAAGCCGGCACAGGTCAAAGCCCCGGCGGCAGCCGTTCATTCAAAGGAAGATTTTATCTGGCCCCTCAAAGGCAGGGTAATATCGTCGTTCGGAGAGAAACAGGGAAGCACCCCCAATAAGGGCGTCGATATCCAGGCAAAAGTAGGGGTGCCGGTCGTCGCCGCAAGAAGCGGCAGGGTGATATTTTCCGAAGATAAGATGAGGGGTTATGGCAAGACCGTCATACTGGAACACGGAGACGGCTACCAGACGGTTTACGCGCATAACTCGGAGGTCCTTGTCAGGCCCGGCGAAGCGGTAACGCAGTCCGCTCCCATCGCCAAGGTGGGCTCGACGGGCAGGAGCGAGACGCCGTATTTACATTTCGAGATCAGGAAGGGGCACAGGCCCCAGAATCCGTTTCATTATTTGCCGTAAGGTTTTATCATAATGTTATTAGATCCCGCGAGAGGAAATAATTTTTTCGGCAGGGGCGAACTGCTTGAACTGCTGAAAAAACGCGTCGATGGTTTACGATACGGCTATCGCCAGAATATCGCCATCATCGGGCCGCCTTATTACGGAAAGACATCCGTGATCTACCGCTTCATGGATAGCTTGTCTTTTAAGGATGTCATCCCGGTCTATATCGAAGTAAAACCCCACGGATTTCCCAATTTTGCGGAAAAATTCATCTCAACACTTCTCTTCAAGTACCTGACCAATATCGAATACAAGATAGAGGATGCCACGGAACTGATGCCGGTCGCCTCCGAGAGGATGCCGAAGACCGTAAGGGCGATAAAAGCGATAGAGGCGTTGATCAAGGCCGGCAAGATATCCCAGGCATATTCCGCCATCTTTGAGCTGCCGGCGATGGCCCATGCCGAGACGTCCCTTTATCCCTTGATCATACTGGACGAATTTCACCGCATAGGGGATTTCGGGATCAATAACGCGTTCGCGATACTGGGCAAGTATATAATGGTCCAGAAGGACACGATGTATATAGTGACGTCCTCTCAGATGAACCAGGCCAGGGAGATCCTTTCCGAGAAATTATCTTTGTTATTCGGCAATTTTGAGACATGCGCACTGGAGACGTTCGACGCCTCCACCGCGGTCGATTTCATCAATTTCAGGCTTTGCACGAATAATCTGCCGAGGCAGTTCATCAATTTTTTGGTCGCCTTTACGGGCGGCCATCCTTTTTATCTGGACAGCATCCTTCTTAACCTTGACGATAATCTGAACGCTACCTCAAAGGATAATCAGGTAGACGCCATAACAAAGACGTTTGCCGAGATCCTTTTTGATTCCAAGGGGATCTTAAACCAGCATTTCGCCAATGTGGTCTCGGAGTTGGAAAAGCTGGACGAGCGCTATATCCCCGTCCTTCTCGCGCTCGCGAACGGAAACAGGAAGATCCAGGCGATATCGGCGGCGTCGCGCCTGAAGACGGCCGAGTTAAGGCCGCTCCTGGACAGGCTTATCGATTTCGGCTGGGCGGTAAAACACGGCGTCTTCTATTTGGTCCGCGACAAGGTCTTTGAGTTCTGGTTGAGGAATGTGCATCAGAACAAGGAATATCTGCTGGACCTCGGCTACGAACCGAAGGTCTCAAAATTCAACCTGGAGATAAAGGAATGCCTGAATAAATATGCCGAAGTATCCAAACAGGATTATATCCGGCGGCTATCCGAACTTTTTATCTCTTTTGACGGAGAGCTTGTCGAGATAGGCAGGAGAAGTTTCAAGTTCCCCGGTTTTAAGACGGCGGATGTGCGGCATACGGGAAGAGGAGGTGTCTCATGCCTGCTTTTATCCGGCCCCGGATGCCTTTGGGCTTTTTTAATAGGGCTTACTCCGCTGAAGGAAAGCGATATAACGGATTTCCTGGATTATTGCAAGCAGCAGAACAGGGATATCAAACGGAAGATCATAGTTTCGCCGTCCGAGATGGACGCGAACACCAAATTGATAGCGAAAGAGGCTAAGATGTGGATCTGGTCCCTGAAGGAGCTGAATGAATTGGTCGATATCGCCGGAAAGCAAAGGATGGTCCTGTTCGATCTGGCCAAGGCGGTCTCGCGGGAAGCGGCAGCCGGTGATATAGATAAACGGGAGACGGCGTAGAAAATGAGGATCGGCGTCTTATCCGATACACATATACCGAGGATGGCCAAAGATATCCCGAAGGCCGTATATGACGGCCTTAAAGAGGTCAATCTGATATTGCACGCGGGCGATCTGGCCGAGGTAAAATTCCTCGAAAAATTAAGAAAACTGAAAAAGACCGTCGCCGTCTCCGGAAATATGGATTCCAGAGAGATCGCGGCCGTTCTGAAACCGAAAGAAATAATCGAGGCGGGAAATTTCCGGATCGGCCTGATCCACGGATGGGGCCCGCCCGAAGGGTTGACGGAACGGGTGTTCGCGGAATTCAAAGGAGAAAAAGTGGACTGTATCGTATTCGGGCATTCCCATCACCCGGTAAACGAGACAAAAGAGGGGATACTCTTCTTTAATCCCGGCAGCGTCTCGGACAAGGTATTCACGCCCTATAATTCTTACGGTATCTTAGAGATAACCGACAAGATAACGGGGAAGATCATAAAATTACAGGAGAACCTCTGATGGATAAACTCTGGGCGCCCTGGAGGTCCAAATATATAACCAAGGTGGGCTCTATAAAAGGATGCATATTCTGCTCCAAACCCAAATCTAAAAAAGACAGGACGAATTATATAGTACATCGCAGCCGGCATTCATTCTCTATCCTTAATATCTATCCCTATAATAACGGACATATGATGATCGTCCCCTATCGACATGTCAATGATATAGCCAAATTAAACGACGAAGAGACCCTCGATCTTATGCGTCTCTTGAAGGGTTCGCAGGAACTTCTCTCGAAGACCATGCATCCCGAAGGCTATAATATAGGCATAAACATCGGCAGGGCCGCCGGCGCCGGCTTGAAAGACCACGTCCATATCCATCTGGTGCCGCGCTGGGCAGGCGACTCTAATTTTATGCCTGTCTTTACCTCTACCAAAGTGATCTCCGAGTCACTGGATGCCCTCTACGACAGACTGAAAAAATGTTCACGCGCCGGGAAATAGAAGAAATAGAGATAAAGACCCTCGCTCCGTACGCGATGAAGGCGAGGCATACAAGGGGCAGGGTCCATAAAGAAGAGGAGCATCCTTACAGGACCTGTTATCAGCGCGACAGGGACAGGGTCATCCATTCAACGGCGTTCCGCCGGCTGGAATACAAGACACAGGTATTCGTGAATCATGAGGGCGACTATTACCGTACGCGCCTTACCCATACCCTTGAAGTCGCGCAGATCGCCGTTTCTATAGCGCGTGGCCTCGGTCTGAACGGGGACCTGGCGGAAGCGGTGGCATTAGCGCACGACATCGGCCATCCGCCGTTCGGCCATTCAGGGGAAGAGGAGCTCCGTACCCTGATGAAGGACCACGGTGGTTTTGACCATAACCTGCAGGGCTTAAGGGTCGTAGACCTGCTAGAAGAAAGATACCCCGATTTCAAGGGATTAAATTTAAGCTGGGAGGTCAGGGAAGGGATCAATAAGCACTCCACCCCGTATGACCGCGCCAGCAGTCTTATAGAACTGGAACCCGATAAATCCCCGACCCTGGAGGCTCAAATCGTCGATCTCTCCGATGAGATCGCCTATGACAACCATGACCTGGATGACGGCCTGACATCCGGGCTTATCAAGGAAGAGGACCTGCGCGAGGTCCCGTTATGGGGGGATATAGACGGGAAGATAAACACCAGATATCCCGGCCTGAAAGGCCAGATAAGGAAATACCAGATCATAAGGGCCCTTATAAATACAGAGGTGACGGACCTTATCACGGAATCCGAGAGGAGGATAGGCGAGTTTAAGATAAAGACCTCGGAGGATGCCCGGGAGGCATCAGAGAGGATCATTCTCTTTTCACAAAAATTACTGGAGGAGCGGAAGGCGCTCAAGAAATTCCTGTTTGATAACCTCTATATGCATCATAAGGTAGTGAGGATGTCCGATAAATCACGCAGGTTTATACGCGAACTTTTTAACGTATACCTCTCAAACCCCGAGCAGCTGCCTCCTACCAGCAAGGGCCGCCTGAGCGCGGAAGGGTCCCATCGTGTCGTCTGTGATTATATAGCGGGGATGACGGATAGGTACGCCTTAGACGAGTATATAAAGCTGTTTAACCCGTACGAAAGGATGCGATGAGGAACCGTTTGATCTATGTAGTCCTTTTTATTGCGATAATCATAGCTGTTCTATATTCGCCCCTGACCCCGTATCTGCTCAAAGATTTTGTGATCTCCCGGATAGAAAAGACCCTCGATATGACCGTAGTCTTCGGGAAGACGCGCTTTGAATTTCCGGCGCAGTTGATAGTCTCGGATGTAAAGGCCATGGATAAAAGCGGGTTGGCCTTTACGGCCGAAGGGGCGCATATTCGGCTTGATGCCTCGAAGGTCATCAAAGCGAACGCGGTCCTGGACTGCGAACTTAAGAATGTAGGGATCAGTTCCGGCCTTTCTAATTCCTTGAACGGCATCTTAAAGCCGCTCGGCGTGCCCGTGCAGGATACTTACAGGTTTGATGATATAAGCGCCGTAATAACGATGAAGAAGGGCTCTTTTGAAGTCCACGGCCTGAATGCCGCCGGCCCCGATTTTAAGCTATTGGGGGAGTTTACCCGCTTTAAGGACAAAAAGGTGGACTATAATATGGTGTTCAAGATAAATAAACAGGTTTTGGGGAGCGGGGACGGCAAAGAGAGCCGGTTCCTCGCGGATGAGGACGCGCAGGGATGGTATTCGGTCAGGCTCTCGGTGAAGGGGGATCCCCATAAGCCTTCCAGCGTCTTCTTTTCTACGGGAGGCGTGAAATTAGAGGTCCAGTCGACGGGCGGCAAAAAGTAATTGCGTTTTTACCCTCTTTATGATAATATAAAAACTCCACGGAGTATTTTATGACACCGATAAATGCGCAGAAACAGCAGGAATTATTCGAAGAATTCGTAATAAGGGAAAAGAGAAAAGGCAAGCTTTTCGGGGCATTCAAGTTCAAGAAGCCGATCTTTCCGCAGCAGCGCCTGACCCTCTCTTTTTCTTATGAGATCTTGATCATAATGCTGATAGGCGTCGTATTGGCCGCCAGCATACTTTTTTCTTTAGGGGTAGAGAGGGGCAGGGGCATGGAGCTCTCAGCGGACGTTTCTTCTTCCCCTGTGGTTCAGCCGGTGACCGTGATCCCGCCGGTCGATACCGTCGCGGAACAGGCCGCGGAAATCCAGAAACAAGCGGCGGCCAGGCCCGTGAAGAAGCAGGAGCCCGTAAAGGCGGTTGTTCCTCCCGTTCCCGCAGAAGATAAGCCGTTTACGATCCAGGTGGCGTCCTATAAGACACGCGATCTTGCCGAGAAAGAGCTGACGCGCCTGAAGAAGAAAGGCTATTCTTCGGATATCCTGAAGAAAGGCAATTATTTTATACTCTGTGTGGGTTCATACGCGAAAAAGGAGTTAGCCAACCAGGCGCTTCCGTATTGGGAGCAGCAGTATAAAGGCTGTATCGTAAGGAAACGTTAAAAAAGCAAGGAGATAAATAATGTCGATCCATCCGAGTTTGAGGCCGGCCAAGGGCAAAGGCCATAGATCCGTATTCAAGAGATTTGAACGGGTAAAGATGCTGTTGGAGAAGGACAAATGGAAAGAAGGGTTATCGGTCTTTGGCCTGCCCAAGGTCAAATCGATAAAGATCAAGGTAAAGAAAGAAAAGGCCGAGAAACCGACAGCTGAAGCCGCCGCGACAGCCGCCGGAGCGCCCGCTGCCGCCGCATCAGCGGCGCCGGCCGGAGCAAAACCCCAAGCCGGAGCAAAGCCTCAGGCAGCGCCAGCCAAGAAAGAACAGTCGAAGTCCTAAATGCCGACCGTAACATTCGAGGATTTTAAGCGGCTAGATCTGAAGATAGCGAAGATCTTAAAGGTAGAGGATCACCCTAACGCCGAGAAGCTTTACGTATTGACTATCACTACGGGTGAAGCCGAAAAGACGATCGTCGCCGGGATCAGGCGGCATTATAAGCCTGAAGAACTGGTCGGAAGATCGATACTCGTAATAGATAACCTGGAGCCGGCGGATATCAGGGGTGTAGTATCCAACGGCATGTTGCTTGCGGCAAAAGATGATAAGACGCTGGCGATATTAGTGCCCGAGAAGGAAATCAAATCAGGCAGTCCTGTTAGCTAAGGTAATCAAAATGAACGCCACGACCGTTCGCCTGGGAGACCGCAGTTATAAGATCCGCATTGAAAAAAGCCTCAAGATGTTGCCGCGGCAACTCAAGTCCCTGAATTTGGGGACGGACGCGGTATTAATAACAAATCCAAAGATAAATTCATTATTCGGGAAAAAAGTTAAATATGCCCTCAGGGATTCCGGCCTTAAAGTAAACCCCGTCTTAGTGCCCGATTCCGAAAGGGCGAAATCCGTAAAAGAGGCGGTCAGGCTCTTAGGCGCGATCTCCAGGATCGACGGCAAGGGAAAGAGGATTTGCGTCGTCGCTCTGGGCGGGGGGGTTGTCGGAGACCTGGCGGGTTTTGTCGCTTCAATATATAAGCGCGGCGTTCCGTATATCCAGATACCGACTACTTTGCTGGCACAGGTAGATTCTTCGATAGGCGGGAAAGTCGCGATAGATCTGACTACCGGGAAAAACCTGACCGGTTCCTTCTACCAGCCGAGGATCGTCTATATAGACATATCGTTTATCAGGGATCTATCGCGCCGCGATTTCATCTCCGGAATGGCGGAGATAATAAAATACGGCATAATAAAGGACAAAAGGCTTTTTAATTACCTCCGTGACAACAGATCCGCGATATTAAGGCGCGAGACAAAGGCCCTTCTTGAGATAATAACAAGGTGCGTGAAGATAAAAGCCGGTATCGTCTCTAAAGACGAGAGAGAGCGTAAATCGATAAGGACGATATTGAATTTCGGGCATACCGCGGGTCATGCCATAGAGACTGCCTCCGGTTACTCCGGCTACTACTCTCACGGGGAGGCGATAGGGCTCGGCATGATCGTCGCCGCGCGGATATCAAACCGCCTGGGCCGCCTTTCCGCCGCAGACCTGCTTAAGATCGAAGATACGGCCGGTTCTTACGGCCTGCCTACGAGGATAAAAAGAATAGACACCCGCAAGATAATGAGATCGTTGGCCTATGACAAGAAATTCATACACGGCGTAACAAGGCTTGTCCTTCCCGTGAGGATAGGGAAAGTCGTAATAAAAGAGCGCATACCCGAAGAGGTGATACGCCGGGAACTAAAGAGGCTCTCCTCCAAGATAACGCCTGCCGATGACCGATAGGACACGAACGCTAAACCTAAGGGATTTTCAACGCCTGCTCCGTTATAGTTTCAAGGACAGGAACCTGCTGGATCAGGCATTGACCCATCGTTCTTACGCTTTCGAGCACCCGCGGGAAAAGGCCGTAGACAACGAACGCCTGGAGTTCTTAGGGGACGCGGTGCTGGGATTGGCAATAAGCGATTATATCTACAGGCAGTTTCCCGGTTGTCAGGAAGGCGAGATGACGAGGATAAGGGCTATACTTGTCAGCAGGACCACCCTGGAAAATCTGGCAAGAAGGCTTGCGGTAGGGGGGCTGCTCCTTTTGGGGAAGGGCGAGTCGGCGAGCGGCGGTGCGGACCAACCCAGCAATATAGTGGGATCTTATGAGGCGATAATAGGGGCGGTATATCTCGACGGCGGCTTTAAGAAAGCGGATAAGTTTATAGGATCCCAGTTCAAGGATGAGATCAAAAAGGTATTCGAGGGCGGCGCGAAGAAAGATTACAAATCCGTCCTGCAGGAATATACCCTGAAGGAATATAAAACGCCGCCGAGATACGCCGTCATCTTTGAAGAAGGCCCCGACCACAGGAAGCATTTTGAGGTAGCCGTTTCCTTCGGCGGCATGATACGCGGTAAAGGTGAAGGGAAGAACAAGAAATCAGCCCAGCAGGACGCCGCATACGAAGCCCTCTTAAACACGGGTTTGCTTGACAAATCTTAACGGTAGAAGTAAAATCAGATAAAAAGGACCGAACAACAATGAAGATTAGGCGGTTTACCACCAGAGACCAGGGGCAGGTCAAAAAGCTCATCACCGGTATCCTCGCGAATGATTTTGCGATGGACCAGAGGGCCTATCCGCATTCCGATCTGGATTCTATATCCAAGGTTTACGGCGGCGGAAGAGAGGTATTTTTCGTCGATGAGAATGAAGGGCATATAATAGGGACGGTCGCCGTAAAAGAGGAATCCAAGGATACAGCGATCTTAAGAAGACTTTTTATAAGCCCCAAATACCGGGGGAAGGGATACGGCCGGCTTCTGATAGAAAAAGCTTTGGGTTTTTGCAAAGAAAAAGGATACAGGGAAGTCGTCTTTCACGTCTCCAATACGATGAAGGCCGCTACGGAGCTTTGCAGGAGCAAGGGGTTTAAGGAAAAGGAAAAACTGGATCTAGGCGGCGTCAATATCATAAAATTCGCCTTAACTATTTGAGAATTATAAATGGGTGTCCACTCGTATGACATCAGGGTCCGCTACCAGGAGACGGATAAATTCGGCATAGTCTATTACGCCAATTATTACGTTTGGTTTGAGATAGCGCGGACCGAATTTTTCAGGAGCGCGGGCCTGCCATATACCGAACTGGAGAAGAAGGGCATATATATCGTTGTTGTCAGTTCTTCCTGCCAGTATAAACAGCCGGCATATTACGACGATCAGATCACGGTAAGGTCACGGATATCCGCCGTGATGAATACCAGTTTTACATTCGAATATGAGGTAGCAAGGGGCAATAACCTTTTAGCCACGGGCAAGACGGTCCAGGTATTGGTTAGCAAGGACAGGAAACCCGTAAAGATCCCCGAAGATATAAGAAAAGTTATAGAGAGGCGGGCTTAAAGTGTTCTGGAAGAGATCCGATAAAAAAGAAAAGAACCTGAAGAACCTTTCCGAGAAAGAGATACAGAAACAGCTCTATGGCGATTATCTCGGTAAAGGCGAATACAGGCTCGAGGTCATGGATTCCGCCGCCATCGTCGAAAGCAAGGATGAAAAACCGATAGAAGAGAAATTTGACAGCAAGTTAAAGAAAGAGGTCGACGCGGAGTTGAAAGGCCTGCAGTCCGAATTCAGGCACCTCAAGGACGAGGTAAACAGGCTCAAGAGGGAGAAGGAGTCCCTGGAGCGGACGGAATTCTGGTTTAAGCCCCCCTTTCTGAAGGTCAAACATCTTATCGTGATCGGTTCGGTCGTGGTCCTTTTAGGGGTCATGGTCGTCTCCGTCTTTACGGTGAAATTCATAATCAAAGGGATGAGGGAAGGAAAAACATCGGGGGTGGCAAGAGTCGAACCGGCGGCCACGAAGATATACACTATCCGGGCCTATACCACCTCCAAGAAAGAAGACGCGCAGAACGCGATGCGGCTTCTTTCTTCCAAGAAGGTAGTGCCCGATTTAAAGGAGACAAAATCCGCTTCAGGTAAGAGCAAATACGTGGTCTATGCGGGCGAATATGTGGACAAAAAAGAAGCGGATAGGACAGTCCAAAGATTAAGGAAGGAAAAGCAGTTCAGGGATTGCTTCGTGCTTGTAAAGCCTCAGTAGACTCGGAGAGTGAATATTTCTCCCGATACATCGTTTCGCAACTCAACCTTATCGTTGTAGATCTTTACGACCTTCGCGCCGTTTATCGACGCGCCTTCTTCGACTATCTTATTGTCGATGATCGCGGCGGGTTTCCCTATGCCGGAGACTATACCGTTTAACGTCAGCCTCGGGTTGAGCGCCTTTATCTTGAAGATGCTGACCGGCGAATATCCTTCGGCCGCCTGCGCCGGTTTCCCGTTTAAGGTGAGGCTCGTAGGTTGAGCCCGCGTTTCACTTTTTACCGCTACCGGAAGGCCGCTTTCCCTAAGCAGAAAAAAGAGAAGGAAACCGCCGATCGCTATTATCGCCAGAGAAATGATCGTAGACCTGGTCAGCCGCGGGAGGTTAGATTCCGGGGCCTGGATGGCCGGTTTTTTCAATTCGGGCTCCGCCGCTTCATAACTTTTCTCTATCTCTATCGGTTCGGCGGGAGTTTCTTTTGTAGCTTTTTTCAACGCCTCTAAGATTATGCTCATATTTTTACGTACCCCTCTATTTCCTCGACCGCATGCCTTATCATATCGATCGATATATTTTTATTTTCCGTCACGAACCCCAGCAGTAACGCCCTGTCGCAGACCAGGTTTATCAACCTTGGTATGCCTCCGGAATATTCGTATATTTCGCTTATGGCATCGGGACCGAATGCGATATTACCGTCCGAACCGGCCACATGCAGGCGATGATAGATGTAAGCGTCTATCTCTGTCCTGTCCAAGGGCAGTATATGGTATCTTACCGCGATCCTCTGCCGTAATTGTTCCAATCCGGGCGAATCGAGTTTAACCCTTAATTCCGGCTGGCCCACCAGGATTATCTGGATCAGTTTTTCTTTGTCGGTCTCGAGGTTTGATAATAACCTTATCTGTTCAAGCTGGGCGGCCCTTAAGTTCTGGGCCTCATCTATGATGAGGATGACGTTGTAGCCCAGTTTAAGCTGTTCGATCAGGTACCTGTTGAGTTCCGAGAGTATATTTATCTTGGTCTTGGGCCTGATCAGGAGTCCGAAGTCCGCCGCTATGGCGGACAGGAGCTGGACCTCGGGCAGGTTCGAGTTTAAGATGAAGGCGCTCCTTGATTTTTCATCAAGTTGCGTCAAGAGGGCCCGGCAGAGCGTGGTCTTTCCGGTCCCGATCTCTCCGGTTATCTCAAGGAAACCCTTCTTCTCCTTTATGCCGTATATCAGATGCTCGAACGCCTCACGATGTTTTTTGCTGAAGAACAAAAAATTCGGGTCGGCTGTCACATTGAAAGGTTTTTCCTTGAGGCCAAAAAAATCTTTGTACACGATAGGGGACCCCCGTCACAGGCGCGTTTTAATAATCCGCTGTTATTTTAACATCGTAAGGTATCATTGTCAAAGTAAAAAATTGTATTGTAAAGTCATCTTTAGGGGGTATAATATAACCAGAAAAACAAGGGTGCCTTAAAAATGGGCTGGGCCGGGATCAATACCAGAAAATCGGTAAGGGTTTCTCTTGAATGCACCGTCATCGTCAAGAAGGCGCGCACCAGCCTCGTCTTTCATTCCGCCACAGAAAATATATCCGCGGGCGGCGTCTGTGTCATCCTTGAAAAGGAATTGCTGAGAAAGACGCCCGTAGAACTCAAATTATCGCTCCCCGACGATCTGCCTCCGACGGAATGCACGGGCAAGGTAACGTGGTCCGCGAAGCGCAATAAATACACCAATAAAAAAGCGTCCCAATTCGATACGGGGATCGAATTTATCGAGGTCTCAGACCGGGACAGGTCCCGCATAAAGCGCATCATAGATGAATTGCTGGAATATTAGGGTAAAATGTGAAATAAAATGATTGACTTTTCTTTTGAGGGGGCGGATAATAATACAAAAAGGAGGGCTATAGGACGGAATCTAAGAAGGCAAAATAATATAATGGGGGGCGAAGGGATGAATGAAAAAAGGAAGTTTATGCGGTTT
>JAGUXU010000166.1 GCA_020061685.1 Candidatus Omnitrophota bacterium | reverse complement strand
GGCGGCGATGATCGCTTTTAAGTTTTTATCATATTTCCCGTCGTTCATCAGGACGGTGAGGTTACGCACCTGCAATTCCGACCCCCAGTCGCCTAACAGCCATTCTATGAACGGGAAGACCTTTATCTTTCTGGTCTTTTTGCTTAGGTTCGTTAATTTAACAAGCCATATCTCTGCGTCTTTATCCGTCGGCACGAAGAATGTCATTTCGCTTTTGATCCCGTTATAAGCGGATCTGACCTTGGTATATCCGAGTCCGTGGCGGCATTCATAGGAATCGTATCTCTTGACGGGCTGGAAAGTGGCCGACCAGGACCTGCCTGTTCCTTCGTCTTTTAAGTACAGGAACCTTCCGGGCTTATCGGACAGGTAGCCGGACGGTGTCCACCGTGTAAGCCTGTGGACGCCGGGATCCAGATAGTAACTGAACCCACCCGCTCCCTGGGAGATGATAAGACAATACCTTCCGTTGGAAAGATAGTTTATCCATGGCCTTGGCGTATTTGGATTTGTTGTTATGAATTCGGTTCCGTCCGGACTGAAGTTGCCGTATTTTTTGTAGGTTACCACGTTTCCTTTTTATTTCCTTTCTATATCAACAGAACGTTGTATGACAAGCGTGACATTGGAAAGCTCTGTGCCTCCGATCAATTCAGCGGCGTCATTTACAGAGACGCCTGCCGTCGGCTTGCCGTTTATCGAGATCACCTTATCCCTCGGCCTCAAGCCGGCCAGGTCCGCCGGCTCCCCCACTATTACGCTGTTTACTATCAGGTCGTTCCCCGCGACATCCAAGAAGATCCCCACTCCCACGAAGGTGTGTTTCTGGTAATCTATTTTTTTCCTGGTCAATTCCACCTCTCTCTGGGCGAGGAGATGGTATGAAGTGCTCTCGCCCTTAACGAGGAGGTTGATTATTTTCTCAAGCGACTCGCCTTTGGTCAGCTGGTTATTTATCTGGATTATCTGGTCGTTCTGTTTTAAGCCCGCGGCCTCGGCGCCGCTGTCCGCGTTTACGGAGATTATCTTTAACTGGTCATTGGCGATATCCAGCCTGAACCCAAACCCCTTTTCCGCGGCGGCCTTTTTTTCTTCAAACTCCTTCTTCTTTTTCTCCATTTCCGCCCGCTTTTGCTCCTCGATCTCCTTCTTTATTTTTTCGACTTTCGCTACGGCGTCTTTTGCCGGCTGGTAATCCGGATTGATATCAAGGGCCTTTTTATACTGTTCCAGGGCGGAGTCATAGTTTTTGGAATCCAGATACTGGTTGCCGAAATTAAGGAAATTTTCCTCGGAGGATAACCTGTCGATCTTTTCGATCATCGCCTTTTCGACTTTCGTGGTGCCTATCTTTATCTTTACTATATAGCAATCCTGTTGTTCCGCCAATATAAGCCCTTCTATCCTTCTGCCGTCTTTCAGGATGATGGTGTCGGCGTAGATGCGCGGTTCGCCGCCCGTTAAAAAAATACTCACAGCCAGCGTAAATATGACAAAAGCAAGGCCCTTTTTCATTCTAACCTCCTTGTCCCGCTCTTTCGCAGAAAGGGCGGGGCTTCTATTCCCCGAAGACTTCGATCTCCCACAGGGAATATCCCCATTCTTTTTTGTCTCGTTCCTTGCAATTTACCTTTATATATCGTGCCGATTGCGGGCTCTCCGGTATTATATTGACCTTTCCGCCTTTTTCCGAAGCAGTGGAATAGATCTCCTTCCACTCGGCGGCGTCCTGTGATATCTCTACCGAATACGCCCTGGCATAAGCATTTTCCCACATAAGGGCTATGGAGTCTATTCTTTTTACGCTGCCCAGGTCGACGGATATCCACTGAGGGTCTTTAAATTCACTGCTCCAGCGTGTCTTTAAGTCGCCGTCGACGGCATTTTTCGCTTCAAAAGACTCATTTTTGTCAGGATTGGGTTTCTGGGCGCTCGATGCCGAAGCGCTTACGGCCCGGATCGGTTTTTCCAATTCAACGACGGTTTCTTCCGCGGGTCCTTCCGGGGCGGCCTTTTCGCCTTCAGGGACAAAACCGTAGACAGAGAATTCATATAAAGAATTACCCCACTCTGTCCCTCTTTCAAGCATCATGATGCGCAAATATCTGCCTTTTTGTATCACTGGAAACGGGATTAAATCTTTCCCCCCGTTACCATCCTCTATCTTATAGACCTCTTGCCACTTCATCTTGTCGTCGGACACCTCGATCTTATAGGATTTTGAATAGGCCGCTTCCCACAGGAGGTCTATCCGCTTTATCTCCTGCGGCGAACCGAGGTCGAAGATCAGGGACTGCGGGTCGTAATGCTCGCTGCTCCACCTGGTATTTTTATTTCCGTCAACGGTGAATTTGGGGCTATACTGTTCAAAGTCTCCTCCCTGAACGGAAGAGGCCCATATTTTTTTGACAGGAAGTTTCATAAGCGGTATAGGCCTTGGAGAAAAGGTCAGGTCTTTTATGGCGCTGCCGTTCTCGTCTGTTATGCGGGCGGAGAACATCCAGCCCGCGAAATAATCTCTCACTTTTATCACCAGCCTATTTGCGCCCGGCCGCAGCATGACGGTCAGTATGTCTTCCTGACCCATTCCCCTGGCTATGTCATTTGTCAGGATGTTATTTCCGTTTAACCAGACTTTTATGCTGTCGTCGCTGTGCAGGTACAATCTCGCCATTTTCTTTGACGGAGAGTTAATCTCGGCGAATGCGTAAGCGACCGAAAGTTCATAGCGGCCGAATGCGGTCTCATCCTCAAAATCTACGTAGTTCTCTACGGAATCATATTCTTTCCATGCCTTTCCCGCCGAGGTATCGCCGGGCTTAGGGGAGAGGTTCGCTTCATCCGTGATCAGGATGTCTTCGAGCTTTGAATTTTCGAACGGCCCGCAGATCAGCCAATTGCGGATATAAGCGGGGTCATAAGCGGCCGAGGCGATGCCGGAGATCAATAGCGATGATAAAGATAAGATCGTCAAGAGGCGTATGTTCATATTTTCCTCGTTTATTTAAGCATCAGAGATCTTAAGATCTCTGCTCCGTTCTTTATGTCCGCGCTGATCTCCCCTTCTTTATTATCCCACGTAAGCGGATCGTAGAGGAACGCGATGTGCTTTCCGTCTTTGCTCTGCACGATAGCCGGGTTCCCGTTCTTAAAAGTCGCGAGCACATTATAAGGCGCGTTTACCGGCTTTTTAAGGGAGAGCGCCCAATAACAAAAACCCGAAGTGGTTATGTCGCCTTTTTGGACTTCGACCTCAGTTCCCTTAACGGCTCCGCCCTCGGTTAAGGTAAGGGCGAAGATGTGGATCTGTTCCGCGTCGGGCAATCTTATCGAAGTAAGTATCTTAGCCGGGCTGACCGGAACGGCCAGATGTACCATAAAGGCGCCCTTCTCGCCGATGGCCGCATGGCCGAAATGAGGCTTGTTCTTCCAGTCCGAGATGGCGGGAGCAAAATAAAGTTCATCGGAGCTCCCGTCACCGTAGATCAAAGAGACTTTTCTGCAGATATCGCCGTTACTTGAAGAGAGTAAAAAATTCGCTTTAGTGTAAACTCCCCGCGGGATCTCTATATTCTGCCCCTTGCACCGGATGTTGTTAAGCGCCCTATCGGCTTTATCCGGAAACTTAAAGGTCGCGTCTTTTTCCCTGCAGGTAAAAACCTTCTTCCCCTCAGGCAGGTCTTCGGCCGGATAGGTATTCCCTTCCCCGTCAAAATTGCCGTCTTTCGGGTTCTTCTTACGGCTTATCCCGTCGTTGTTAAAATATTTTTCCAAAGGGACCGTTATATCTTTTTCCGAGAGGACGTCTTTGGAGATGCCAACCGCTTCAAGGTACCACGGCTCGGTCTGGTTATATCGCTCATCGGTAATACCGACTTGTCCGAATGTGATCGTCCTCTTTCCGGCGAGCGCCATTCTGTCGACAAGCGAAAGCTGTTCCAGCGCGCTCCCAGACAGAAGGATAGGATTTGAATCCTCAGGGATAGTCGATGTGAAGGCAAACGGCACCCATTTTTGGTTGAATACCTCAGGTAGATCATTGACGATCCTGGCCTCTGCGGCCTTCGGGCCGGGGTTGGTTATGTCAGGCATGGCCTCGGCTACCATTTTTTCGTAGGCGGTTAAAAAGTCATTTTCGAGCAATAAGATCAGGGTCCTGTCCTGTTGATAGGTAGGCATCGGCGAAGCGAGCGCATATTCGGGATAATATATCCAGACATCCGGTTTCTTCTCTGCCTTCATGTTGACCGCCATCTTCGCGTTTATATATTGGCCCAGGTTCGATATCGGTTTGAGGCTCCTGTCGTCCCTGATATATCCGAAATCGCCCTCAAATAATTTATCGTACCACTTAAACCACGCCCATCCCAGCATCCAGGGGTAGGCGGCCGTAAGAGACGATTGCCGCAGGTATAATTCGGCTACATGCCCTTCGTCATTCATCCTTGCGGCGGCATACCCCATATTCTCAGGGGTCGCGGCAAGGAATGTCGTGCGGAACCCGCTCTCATTTATAAAGACAGGGAGATTGCTCAGATCGTAATGGAATTTTGTCATATAGAGGAGTTCGGCGTTGGCTATCCAATCCCGGTTGTAGTCCGCGTCTAAATTGTAATGGACCGGCGAGATGAAGTCTATGCCGCTGTTTTCTCTGGTCGATATGGGAAACGGCGCCACTTCGGGTAGTTCGGTCGTGTATGTTATGAGGTGGTCCGGGTCCAGCATACGCATATATGCGGTCTGCTCTTTTAAGAAATCGTTTATCGTCCATAGGGTATATTCCACCAGGTCTACGCGCCAGGGCTTGCTGTCAAGGTCCCTGATCATGCCCCCGGATATTATATCCTTATCTTTCAGGACATCGGCGAAAGAGGCGTATTGTCTTCTCCAGAGTTGATTCAGATACCCGATCTTTTTATATTTACCTTCGAGCCAGGCCGGCAGGTAATTTATGGATTCGGGACCGAGCTTCGGGACGCCGGACCTCCCCTTGCCCGCCCAATTCAGATCAAAGAGCCACCTCTGGTCCATGTCGATGGCGAGGACAGACGGGCGCCCTTTTATCACGGTCAGGAATTTATCATAAAAATGTTTGGTTTCCTCCCTTAATTTCGGGTCCATGAAATCGGGGAATTCCTTGTTTGTGTAGGAGGTGCGGAAGTATACCGCGAATTCGTTTTTATCGCACCATTTCAGGATGTCCTGAAGATAAGTGTCGCCGTAAAGATCGAGGGTATTAAAGCCGTGCTCCTTCATCAGTTCCAGTTCCCGGAGGGCGACTTCGGAGGTGACTTTCCCCTTAAGCGGTCCCTGTTCGGGGCCGTAGGCATAGACCATAGCCTTCGAGTAAAAAGGCCTGCCCCTAGGGTCGATAAAGACCGGGCGTCCGCCCGTTTGGCCCAGTTTAAAGAATTTACCCTCCGGCCATCCGGTATCAGCCGCGTAAGCAAGGACGGCCGAATATACGCTCAATACGGCGATCAGTCCGATCGCGAAGATCTTCCTGTTCATCCTCAGAATAGAACCAGTCTTTTCTTCTCGTAAACCGAGACGTCCCAGATCGAGAATCCCCATTGTCCCTTCCTTTTCAGGCAGTTTATCTTTATATATCTGGTCTTTTGCGGTTTAAAGATAATGTTTTCCACGTCTCCCTTCCCTTCGCGGGTGGAACAGACTTCGGTCCATTTATCCTTATCCGTCGATACTTCGATCCTGTACGAGGTGGCGTAAGCCGACTCCCACTTTATATTTATTTTATCCACCTCGCATATCCTTCCCAGGTCTATCATAAGCCACTGCGGCTCGCTGAAATTACTGCTCCAGCGCGTGGCCGGGTCTTCATCTATGGCGTTTGCCGCGAAGAAGTCTTCCTCCTTATCTTTGTCAGAAGACTGGGTCGTAGATGCTTCTGCGGATAGCGGCTTGAGCGGAGTCCGCACATCATAAAAGACCGCCTTTTCCGTCTCTTGAGCAACAAGATAAGGCGCGGTTATCAGGGCCGCTAAGACTATCAGATATTTATACCTCATCTTCCCCTCGTCTTTACTTGACCTCTACTTCTTCTTTTGTTGCGACTACCGCAAAGACATCGCTCCAGTCTTTGGTCTTTGATATAAATGCGGCAAGCCAACGGCAATTTGTCGCAGGTGCGGCGTTCGACGGTATTTTTATATCCACGGTCTTTTCTTCGTTCGGTTTAAAGTCTTCGACCGTGGTCACATAAGCGAATCCGGGTGTGGCCTTCCAGTTCTCCAATTGGACGATCAGTTTGTAGCCTTTCCCGTCCGTTATGCCCTTCCACGCGACTTTTACCTTGGCGGTCGAGCCTTTCGTGACACTTGTCGGAAAATCGACTATCTCAAGTTTAAAATCGGACGACAAGGCCACGTTATTTTCCGTGCCGGTCGAGATGAGCGTATCATCCCAATTTTTGGTTTTTGATATAAAGGCAGCCACGAATTTTGCCGTATTTGTCGCGCCGATAGCTTTGGGTATCGTAAGGGTCACGACATTCTCGCCGTTTGCCATCGTTATGGAAGTGTCCTTGACCACGCAGACCGGGGGTTTCGCTTCCCAGTCTTCCAGCTGCGTCCTTAATATGTAATCTTTATCGGTAGGGACATTCTTCCAGCTCACTTTCACCTTTATCGTCTCACCGGCGGATACCTTTGTGGGATACTCCAGGATTTTTACCTCGGCATCGGCCGCTAAAGCCAGATTGGAGACAGACAATGCCATCAGACACGCCAAACCAAGACCCATGATCTTTTTTGCCATTTAAGGCCCCCCTTTTTTATATGACCTTATATTTGGTTATCTCCACGTCACTCGCCGTGGAGACTACCACAAAGACGTCATCCCAAAATTTCTTTTTAGATATAAAAGCGGCGACGAAACGGCAATTCTTGGAGGGCTTGGCCTCCGGCGGGATCTTTATGCTTATTGTCATCTCGCCGGTGGGCTTAAAGTCCTCTATGTTGGTCACGTAGGCAAAACCGGGTTTTTCCCCCCAGTTCTCCAGTTGGACGATCAGCTTATAATCTTTTCCGGCTGTCACGTTCGTCCACGATATCCTCACCTTCGCGACAGAGCCTTTGTTGACGAGCGTCGGGTATTCCAGTATGGCGAACTTAAAATCAGAGATTATCTCTATATTTTTTTCCGTTTCCGCAGTTGTCAATGTCTCATCCCAGCCCTTTGCCTTGGAGATAAAGGCGGCGATAAACTTCGCCGTCTTCGTGGACGTTATCGTCGGGGGGACGGGAAGCGTCACGGACATCTCGCCTGTCCGCTGAAGTATAGAGACATCCTGGAATATATAGATCGGGAAAGGAGAGTCCTTATCCTCCAGCTGGCACCGCAGTATATAGCCTTTCTCTACCGGAAAATCTTTCCACGATATCTTTACTTTTACCTGTTGCCCCTGGTTTACTATCTTCGGATAATCAAGCAGCTTTATTTCGGTAGCCAGACCCGCCTGAG
>JAGUXU010000068.1 GCA_020061685.1 Candidatus Omnitrophota bacterium | reverse complement strand
TCTCAGCGATAAAGAAGGCGATGCTGGCAGAGGCCCACCGCGTATTCGAGGAAGACAGATCTATCTGCAGGCAGATGGCGGATCACGGCGCCCGGCTCATAAAAGACGGAGATGTGATATTGACGCATTGTAACGCCGGGGCGCTGGCGACGGCGGATTACGGGACCGCGCTCGGAGTTATCTACCGCGCGAAAGAACAGGGCAAGCGTATAAAGGTCTACGCGGACGAGACGCGTCCCTTGCTGCAGGGCGCCCGCCTGACCGCGTGGGAACTGATGAGGGAAGGCATAGATGTCACTCTGATATGCGATAATATGGCTGCCTGTGTGATGAGCCAAGGCAAGATAACCAAGGTCATCGTCGGGGCGGACAGGATCACGCGGAATGGAGACGCAGCCAATAAGATAGGGACATACGGGGTCGCCGTGCTCGCGAAATATCATAAGATACCTTTTTATGTTGTGGCGCCTGTCTCGACCATAGATTTCGGTCTGGAGGACGGCGGGCAGATACCGATAGAAGAGAGAGGGCCGGACGAGATCACGACGATACAGGGAATGCGCCTCGCCCCTAAGGGCGTGGCGGCGTATTGTCCCGCGTTCGATGTGACGCCGGCGCGGCTTATAACTGCGATAGTGACTGAAAGAGGAGTCTTTAAACCAGATGAGATTAAGCGCATTAGGTGAGACCGGCCTGATCGCGAGGCTCGGGAAGAATTTTATTAAGACGGGGAAGGATATCGTCAGGGGCATCGGCGATGACTGCGCGGTCATAAGGATATCGAAAGAGAAATACCTCCTTGTTACGATCGATATGCTTCTGGAGGACGTGGATTTCCGGTTAAAGGACGCGACGCCGTATCAGATCGGCTGGAAATCGCTGGCCTGCGGCTTAAGCGACATCGCCGCGATGGGCGGCGTGGCCGGATACGCGGTCGTTTCGCTGGGCCTTCCGCGTAAACTCAGCGTCGAGTTCGTCGATGAGCTTTATCGCGGCATAAAGGCGCTCGCAAAGAGGTTCAATGTCGAGATAGTAGGCGGAGACACTAATTCTTCGAAAGCGCTTGTAATGGATGTCGCGGTCCTCGGGTTCGTCGAACCGTCCAAGCTGGCCCTTCGCAGCGGCGCGAAGCCCGGAGATATAATATGCGTCAGCGGTTCGCTCGGCGGCTCGTATAAGAGTAAGAGGCACCTTACATTCACCCCGCGCCTTAAAGAAGCGCGGTGCCTCGTCAGCAATTTCAGGATAAATTCGATGATAGACATATCCGACGGTCTGTCTACCGACCTGAACCATATCGCCCGGGAAAGCGGCGCGGGCGCCTGTATATATGAGGAACTGATCCCGGTCTCTAAAGATGCCAAGGGGATAAGCGCGGCCCTGAACGAAGGGGAGGACTTTGAGCTTTTATTTACCATGCCTCTTCGCGAAGCGCGCAGGTTTGCGGGAAAAGAGCTGTGCGCCAATAGCGTAAAGATAACGCAGATAGGCGAGATATTGGACAGGAGGGCCGGCGTAAAGATGATCGGCAGGGACGGGAAAGTAAGGGATCTAAGGCCGAAGGGGTTTTCGCATTTCTGATGGCAGTCGTCACTAAAAGCGAAGAAGAGACGATAAGGCTGGGCGAGAAGATAGCCAGGTGGCTTAAACCGGGCGACTTAGTCGCGCTCTCCGGCGACCTCGGCGCGGGCAAGACCACCCTGGTCAAGGGCATAGCCAAAGGCCTCGGCGTCAAAGACTACAGGCACGTCAACAGCCCCTCGTTTGTCCTCGTCAAAGAGTATAAAGGAAAAGTCCCGCTTTATCATTTTGATATCTACCGCCTCAATAAACTGAAAGACATAGAGGATATCGGCTACGAGGATTATCTGGGAAGGCGCGGTGTCGTCGTGATAGAATGGGCGAAAAAGATGGGACGGATACTGCCGAAAAGGCATCTCGGCATCGACCTGAAGATAAAGAACCCCAAAGAAAGAGTTATAAATATAAAGAAGGTTTAGGATCCTGTGAAGATATTAGCTATCGATAGCTCGACAAAATACTTATCTCTCGCCATATCGGAAAGAGGCAGGGTCATCGCGAGTTTTCATCGCGACCTGGAACAGCAGCATTGCGCGAGGATTATTCCCGAGATAGACAGGCTTCTTAAGAAAGCTAAGTCAAAATTAGGGAATATCGATTGCATCGCGTTTTCGATAGGGCCGGGCTCTTTTACGGGTTTACGCATAGGCGCGGCCACAGTAAAAGGCCTGACGCTCGACGGCAAAATAAAGGTTGTAGCGGTTCCGACTCTGGATGTCTTGGCGTATAATGTAAAGGAAAGCAAAAGATTGATAGTCCCTATCGTTGACGCGAAGCGGGGCAACGTATACGCCTCGACATATTCTTTTAGCGGCGAAAAATTGAAACGCCATATGAGATATTCGGTCCTGCCTGTCTCGGAGCTCTTAAAGAATATCAAGGGAAACGCGGTATTCTTAGGCGACGGGCTGGTTCCTTATAAAAAGGTCATCGAGGATGATTTTAAGTTCAAGGCGGAATTCGCCGCGGAAAAATATTGGTATCCGGCCGTTGAGACCGTCGCCAAATTAGGTTATGAGTCAGCTAAAAAGAAAAGATTCGAAGAGCCGGACAGGTTCGTCCCGATGTATCTATACCCGAAAGACGTGCAAGTAAGAGGCAAGATAAGATGAGCCGTCCTACCTGGACAGAGATAGACTTAGACGCCATCGCCTGTAATCACCGCGCGATAAAGAGCCGTTTGTCCCGCGGGACGAATATACTCGCCGTCGTAAAGGCGAATGCCTACGGTTACGGGATGGTCGAGGTGGCGCGGCGACTCGTCAAAGAGAAAGTCCCCTATCTGGGCGTCGCCTGCGTCGATGAGGCGATAACACTGCGCAGGGCCGGGATACGGACGCCGATACTTGTATTAAGTTCGATAATGCCTGAAGAGGTCAAAGAGGCGCTTATATACGACCTGACCCTTACGGTCTGCGACAGGGACCTGGCCGCCGAGATAGACAGGACCGCGCGCCGCCTGAGTAAATTCGCGGTCGTCCACGTAAAGGTCGATACGGGCATGGGGCGGCTCGGCGTCTGGTATG
>JAGUXU010000127.1 GCA_020061685.1 Candidatus Omnitrophota bacterium | reverse complement strand
GGGAAGGGATTGGGTTTCTGAAATACCATCCCGATTTTTCGCCTTATCTCGATGGGGTCGACATCGGCTGAGTAGATATCTTTACCATCTAATAAAACCTCACCGGTTACTTTTGTATTCGGCACAACCTCATGCAACCTGTTTATGCAGCGGATAAATGTCGACTTGCCGCAACCCGAAGGGCCAATGATAGCGGTGATCATTTTCTCTTTAATCACGATATTGATATCCTTCAATGCTTGAATATTACCGAAATATGCGTTCAAATTTGAAACTCTGACTCTTTCTTCCATATGCTTTCCTTATTTTGATGTTGGGAATTTATACCGTAATCCGATCACAAACCGGCTTATGAAACTTATCAAGAATATTATGACAATCAAAACAAAGGCGCCTGCCCAGGCCTGCCTGCGCCAATCATCAAAGGGAGAGATCGCATAGACGAATATCTGCAAAGGAAGGGCAGCTATGGGTTGCGTAAAGTTTTGGTGCCAGAACCTGTTGCCGAAGGCGGTAAAAAGAAGCGGTGCCGTCTCTCCCGCGATCCGCGCTATGGCTAAAAGGATCCCCGTAAGTATTCCGGGCAACGCGGTCTTCAGGACTATGCTCACAGTCATCCTGAACTGGCTGATGCCCAGGGCCAGCGCTGCCTCGCGTAAAGTGCGGGGCACCATCCGCAGCATCTCTTCGGTCGTGCGCATTATCGTCGGTATCATAATTACCCCTAAAGCGAAAGCGCCGCTTATCGCAGAGAAGCTTTTCATCGGCAGAACGAACACGGTATAGGCGAATATCCCGATCACGATGGAAGGGATTCCGTTCAAAACATCCGCGGTAAACCTGACCGTTGTCCCCAATTTATTATCGCCGAATTCAGAAAGGAATATCCCTCCGATTATGCCTAAGGGTATCGCCCACAGACAGGAAAGGCCGATCAAAATGAGCGTCCCCGCTATGGCATTACTCATGCCCCCGCCTACCTCGCCCACGGGCCTGGGCAGGTTGATGAAGAAATCGAGATTTAAACTGACGACCCCTTTCGCGAAAACATAACCAAAAATGCTGATCAGGGGCACCAGTGTCAAAAAAGCGCAGAGAAAAGCGGCCGTGCACATCAATCTACTTACGATTTTTCTTCTCTTATGGATATTCATTCCCTTAACTCGCCTTTGACCTTACTTGAGACTTTCCAGATAAGCGCCCTTGCTATAATATTAACGATAAGCGTGACAAAAAACAATATAAGGCCTACTTCTATAAGCGCCGAGAGATATAAATTGCTGGTCGCCTCGGTGAATTCATTGGCTATGACCGACGCCATCGTATATGAAGGGGCAAACAGGGAAGCGGAGATCTCCGGCCTGTTGCCTATGACCATGGTAACCGCCATCGTCTCCCCCAATGCTCTTCCCAGTCCCAATATCACAGCGCCCAGCACTCCGGGCCGGGCATAATCCAATACCGCCAATCTTATAGTCTCCCAGCGCGTCGAACCCAGCGCCAGCGCGGCTTCCCGCTGGGTAAAAGGCACGGCTAAAAAGACCTCTCTAGATATCGAGGAGATCGTTGGTATGATCATTATGCTTAAGATGATCCCCGCGGTCAGCATCCCTACCCCGTAAAATTCACCCTGGAATACCGGCAAAAACCCGAGATATTTGGACAGAAACGGTTGTATACTCCCCCTCAAAAATGGGGCTAATCCGAATATCCCCCATAGACCATATACCACGCTCGGTATGGCAGCTAATAACTCTATCAGGAAAGTCAAAGGTTGTCTTACGGATACGGGCGCCAGCTCCGCCAGGTAAACAGCTATACCTATCGAGACCGGTACGGCGATCAACAGGGCTAAAGCCGACGAGACGACCGTCCCGTAAATAAACGGCAAGGCCCCAAAGACCTCCTTAACGGGATCCCATGTGCCGGTAAACAAAAAATGCCATCCAAACTTCTGGATTGCCGGCATGGCGCGATACGCCATGCTAAGAACCAAAAGAAAGACCAAGGCGACCACTGATAAAGCTATGACCGTGGTCGCTTTTTTAAATCCCAAATCGATAAATTTTATCTTCATTTCGGCATGGAATTGTACACCTTAATAATTAATCTTGTCTATCTTTTCTTCGACTTTTTTAACGACGCTCTCCGGCAATGGCGCATACAGCAGATCGGTAGAATACTTTTGCCCGTCGGTTATGGCCCAACGCAGGAATTCGACTATCTTCCTGCCTTTCACTTTATCAGGCTGATCCTTATAGACAAGGATCCAGGTCAGGCCTGCGATAGGATAGGCATCCGCGCCGTCGGGGTTTACCAGAGAAACCCTGAAATCGGACGGCATCGAATCGGCTTTTCCGTTTACCGCCGCGGTAGTCGTCTCTATGGATGGCGTTATGAAATTTCCGGTTTTATTTCTGATATCGGCTGCGGGAAGGCCGTTTTTGACGGCGTAGGCAAGCTCGACATAGCCGATGGCGCCCTGTGATTGTTTAACCAGACCCGCGACTCCTTCGTTCCCCTTTCCGCCCAAACCGGCCGGCCAGTTGACCGAAGTTCCCTTCCCGACTCTGCTTTTCCAATCGACAGATACCGAAGAAAGGTAATCCGTGAATATATTAGTCGTTCCGCTTCCGTCCGAACGATGGGCGACGATAATGTTCTCGCCGGGAAGGTTTACTCCGGAATTATCCTTGGCGATCCTCGGGTCATTCCATTTTTTGATCTTACCTAGGAAGATATCAGCCACTACATCCGGGCTAAACCTCAATCTTTCGCTTACCTGAGGAAGGTTATACGTAACGACCACGGCTCCCGCGGTCATCGGTATGTGGAATATCTCACCGGGGGCCTGCTTCAATTGCTCGTCGGTCATCGGGCCGTCGGTGGCGCCGAAATCGACGGTCTGAGCGAGGATCTGCCTTATCCCTCCTCCCGAACCGATAGACTGATAATTGAAATTCACTCCTTCATCAACTTTGGTGTATTCATAAAACCACTTTGAATATAAAGGATATGGGAAAGTCGCTCCCGCTCCGTTTATTAAAAGTAATCTTCCGGCCAAAGCTGCGTTACTCATGAAGACTGCCGCCATCGTTGCTACGATCGATACTAATAAAAGTTTTTTCATATTTTCTCCTTTAGAATTTTACTATCCAGTCCGCCTGCAGGACCTGCGCAGGAAGCCTTGAAGAATCAGGGTCACGGGAAGCCCTTGTCATACTTATAGCCTCGTAATACTCAAGATTGAGGAGGGAGTTCTTGGTCACGCCGTACTGGAATATCACATTATGGCCCTTGGCATTCGTCCTGCCACCGTAGAAATCGGAGTCCGGAAAGATGTCAAGCCACGCATCCCTTTCCAGGAACCTATAATTATAGCATAACTGCCACTGTCCCTTATCAGCTATCTTCTGGTAGCCGAGCCTTCCGCCGAGAGCCCAACCGTTATCCTGAT
>JAGUXU010000174.1 GCA_020061685.1 Candidatus Omnitrophota bacterium | reverse complement strand
TATCGCCGGTACGACATAAGAGCCGATCTCCTGCGCGGGATCGCTTATCAGTTTCCTCTCCTTCGAGATGCCCTTGATGTTCGAGAAGGCCCTCAGGATGCTTTCGGTAAACCGCAGGTTCTTCAAAGGTTTTTTGATCTTTCCGTCTTCGATCAGGAACGTCCCGTCGCGGGTAAGCCCGGTCATCAGCGCCTCTTTGGGTTCCAGAAGCCCGTTTACGTAATGGAACCTTGTCACCGATATCCCTTTATTTATGGACTTCCTCATCTCCTCGATCGATGTATCACCCGGTTCCATGACCAGATTAAGCGGCATCGGGCCGTCGGTCTCGTCGGGCAAAGGGGCGTGGCCGGTCGATTCCTTCTTATACAACGAGGCGTAGTGGCTGTCATACACCACTCCTTTCGCGATGCCGTTCTCTATAAGCACGACCTTCTTCTTGGGAGTCCCCTCGAAATCGAACGGATAGACGATCGTCTCGGGATTGAAGCCGTCATCGTATATCGTGACCTTATCGGACATTATCTTGTCTCCTATCCTGTCCGCCATAAACGAGGTCTTCTCGTAGAACTGTTTCGCGCCGAAACCGATGTAACCGAGCCACTGCATTATCTCCCCGACCGCCTCGGGTTCCAGGAGGCAGTCATACCTGCCTAATTCTATATGCTGCGGATTTTTCCCGTCGAGGCATTTCCTGACGGCTTCCTCGAGGGTACTTTCCCAGTTTATCATCGCCACGTTCCTTGAGACCTGCCCCCCGAATCCCGATGAGGTCTCGTCCATCGCGATCAACTTAAGCACCGCGGACGTGGCGGCCTGATACCTGGCATCGTTATATGAATTTACCACCGCCATCTCCTCTTCCCCGGTCATAAAGGAGCCGGCCAGGCGCAGGTCATATTTTTTCACGGAATCAAAGGTGCGGGTTATATTCTCTATCCTGCGGTCGAAGAGGGGGTCTACGGTCTCCTGATAATAGGTGGTGACCGGCGGGACTATCTCTCCGGAAGGGAATTTGGCTTGAATCCTTGCTTTCGGAGAGACCCTCGCGATATGAGAAGCGGTCTTAAGTGCCTCCTTCAGGTCTTCCGGTTTAAGCGAACCGGTAGAGGAGACGCCTATCTTGCCGTCAAAGTCGACCTTAAAGAATATCTCTATCTCGGATTCCTCGATGTCCTGATGTATCCTGAAATTACGGAACCTCGTGACCCTCATCATGGTGGAATAACAGCATACGAGCGTCTGGTCGGCGTTGGACCATTTAACCGCTTGAGCGAGGATTTCCAGTAATTTTTCTTTTCCGATCGTCATCTCTTTTTCCCTACCTGCACGTTTTCAAATCTCGCGGGGGATGCGCCGTGGCCGACGTGTATGACCTGCCCGGGTTCTCCCTTCCCGCAGTTCGGTATGCCGTGCAGTTTCCAGTATTTCGCGTTCGCGATGCCGCTGCAACTTGCCCAAAAGTCCGGAGTTATACCGGTGTAAAAGGGATTTTTCAGGACATCGCCGAGCTTTCCGTTCTTGATCTCCCAGCCGATCTCGGTGCCGAACTGAAAATTAAGCCTCATGTCGTCTATGGACCATGTCTTATTTGTCGCGAGAAATATCCCGTCTTTTGTATCCGAGATCAATTCCTCTAGGGTCGCCTCGCCCGGTTCAAGATTTATATTCGTCATCCTGATCAAGGGGAGGGCGCTCCAACCGGAAGCCCTCATGGCGCCGCTGGACCTTCCGCCTATCTTATGCGCGGTCTCCCTTGAACTTAAATACCCGACGAATATGCCGTCTTTTATGATAGGTATCTTTTGCGCGGCGATACCTTCGTCATCGAAAGCGAAGGTGCCTACGCCGCCTTCGCAGGTGGCATCCGCCGTGATATTGATCAATTTTGAACCGTACCTGAATTTCCCGAGCTTATCCGAATCAAGAAAAGTCGCGCCCGCGAAACTCACTTCGTCGCCGAAGACCCTGTCCAGTTCAACCGCATGGCCGCAGGACTCGTGTATCTGAAGCGCTAACTGCGTCGTATCCAGGATCACGGTCGTTATCTTTGAGGGGCATTCCTTCGCGTGAAGCAGGCTTACGGCCTCTTTCTTTACCCTGTCCGCTCCGCCTACGAAGTCGAGTTCCGTTACGTATTCATATCCTCTTTGGGATATCTCGCTGTGCGCCATAGGGTAGGACCTGCGCTGGACTTCATCGCCCGAGACGGCTATCGCCTCGACATAGCCGCCGCTTTCTACCGATTCCTGCTCTATCTCCGAACCCTCGGTAGAGAGAAAGATCTTGTATGTGCGGTAGAAATCGAGCGCCGTAACGGCGGTCTTTATATTCTGGTGGGACTTAAGGGCCTGGCATGCCGAGATCAGGTACTCCAGTTTTTTGTGTATGGACACCTCAAACGGGTCTATCTCGTATTTGGATTTAAAGGAGGCCTTGACCGGCTCGGCAGGCGCTAAATATATCTTCGTCTTGTTTATCGTTGCGGTCGCCTCGGCGATCGCCATCGCGCGCTCCGCCGTCTTCTCGACGTTATTCTTGGAGAGGTCCGCGCAGGACGAGAAACCCCAGCTTCCGCGTTTTAAGACGCGGACCGAGAAACCCTCGTCGGTCTTGGCGGATATATTATCCGCCTCGTTATTCTTTACGAGGAGGGACTCGTGGCTGCGCCTTACGAAGCGGATATCCGCGTAGTCGACGTCCTTGCTTTTAAGGTATTTTATGCCG
>JAGUXU010000100.1 GCA_020061685.1 Candidatus Omnitrophota bacterium | reverse complement strand
ATGGCTTTCGGCCTTCGGCTGCGTAAATATTCCAAGGCCGAGATAGACCAGCGCGTCAAAGAAGCCGCGCAGATGCTGGGGATAGCCAGATACCTTACCAGAAGGCCGAAGGAGCTTTCGGGCGGCGAGAGACAGAGAGTAGCCGTCGGAAGGGCGATAGTCAGGAAGCCGCTCGTCTTCCTCTTCGATGAGCCTTTAAGCAACCTTGACGCCAAGATGCGCGTTCAGATGAGGACCGAGATAAACAAGCTGCATACAAGATTGCAATCTACGATGATATATGTCACCCATGACCAGGTGGAGGCCATGACGATGGGAAACCGGATCGTCGTAATGAAGGACGGCATAGTCCATCAGGTCGCCGACCCCATCAGCCTCTATGATAAGCCGGTCAATAAATTTGTCGCCGGTTTTATCGGAAGCCCTCCGATGAACTTCCTTATGGGCAGGATAATAAAGACAGACAGCAAGTTCTATTTCGACGAGGGCACTTTTAAAGTCAAGCTCGTGGATGATATGATCCCCAAAGTGGCAAATTATGCGGGTAAGGACATTATTTTTGGCATAAGGCCCGAGGATATCTATGATAAGCTCTTCATACAGGAAGCTCCTCCGGAAAACACCGTTACGGCCCGTGTGGATGTCGTGGAACCGATGGGTTCCGAGGTCTATCTGCATATGGCTACCCCGAAACAGACCTTCATCGCGCGGGTAGGGGGACACGATAAGCCCGAAGTCAACCGCGACATCGACATGGTATTTGACATGGGCAAGATCCACTTCTTCGATAAGGATACCGAGAAAGCGATAGTTTGAAAAAGGATAAGATATCCCTAGGATTACTTGCAATCGCAGGTTTCCTCGTTGCTTCTTATTTTATGGTCTCCGCCTGCCGTGAGTATCCGGTCCAATATTCGGTCTACGGACGGATAAGTTCTCTCCTTATGCTCCTTAATATAATAGTAATGATCGCATGGCTCGCCTTTGACCAGATCGGGCTTTGGGTATTTATCTGCCTGTCATCCCTTCTGACGCTGTTTGTCGCGATCGTCACCAATACCGTATTCCTCAATTATCAGATACCCCTGTTTTTTGCCGTCGGATTTTTCGTTACGATATTCAAGAACAGCATGGTCTCGTACGGCTTGTCCGTCGACAGAAAGGTAGATGCCCTGGAAGAGGAGCATAACGCCTTAAAGGCCCAGTATTCCAATATGCAGGGCACCAACGACGCCCTGAAAGAAAAAGTCATAAGATACGCGGCGCTTAAGGAGCTGACAGCCAGATTAAGCTCTTCGTTGTCCCTGGACGGCGTGATCAATATAGTCATCGATAATGTTTCCGAACTGGTGGAGAAGTCCGATCTGAGCATCTTGTTCTTGGTGGAAGAGGAGGCGCAGGAATTGGCGCTTAAGGCGGTACGCGGAAAAGCCGGGCCGGCGTCGATCAAATCGAAGAAAGGGGACGTATTCGACCTTTGGGTATTGAAGCAGAGACAGCCGCTCCTGGTCTCCGACACGGACAAGGATTTCAGGTTTAACCTCGAACTTATACCGGAAGAATTCAAGAGGCAATATAAGTCCCTTATAGCCGCCCCTCTTATCTCCAACAAGAAAGTGATAGGCATTATGAGGATCGAATCAAAAGAACCGGAGGCCTATATGTCGGATGACCTGAGGCTGCTTACCATCATATCCGACCTCGCCGCCATAGCCGTCGAGAACGCCAAACTGTATCACAGGATCGAGGAGTTGGCCATAAGGGACGGGCTTACGGGCCTTTATTGCCACAGATATTTTAAGGAACGGTTAGCCGAGGATATAATCAAGGTTACCAGGATCAAGCAGCCGCTCTCGTTATTGATGCTGGATATAGACGATTTCAAGGGTTATAACGATAAATACGGCCATATCGCAGGCGATATCGTCCTGAAGGTAATAGGGGATTCATTACAGTCGTCCGTTGAATTAGGGGACCTCGCCGCCAGATACGGCGGAGAGGAATTCGTGCTTATATTATTCGGCAAGGGCAAGGCCGAGGCGCAGAGGTTTGCGGAGGTCATCAGGAAGAAGGTAGAAGCGAATAAATTTATCTTAAGGCAGGTAGAGACCCATGTCACGGCCTCGATAGGATGCGCTACGTTTCCGGAAGACACGAATTCCGGCGAGGAATTGATCAGGCTTGCCGACGGAGCGTTATATGAAGCGAAGAAACAAGGGAGAAACAGAGTGTGTCTGGCGTGAACGCACGGCATAATAAAGAAGCAAGAAAAACGGCTGTTTTTTTCGTGCTTGCGGCATTGGCCGTGATCCCGCCTCTGTTCTTTATCAAGAGGCCCGCCATATTTCTACAGGTAGTAAATTTTTCTTTGGTATCTATCGTCGCCATCGCTTTTGAATACGGCTATACCTCTTCATACTTCATAACTATAGTCCTTGGTGTCATGGCGGTCATCTCGATGTTTTTCAACCCCGGTTTTCACGTTCCTTACCTGACTTCCGTGATATTCCTGGGCCTTGTCCCGCTGATCCCCTCATATTATAACCGTCTATACGGCGAATTTGTCGTCTCAAAGAACGCGTCATTTGCGGGATCGCGGGCCGCTTTCGAGGAATTCGGCGCCGAACTTAAAGCCCTCAAGGAAGTAAATACCTCTCTCCAGAACCAGGTCCATGACATATTGGACCTCTATGAGGTCACGAAGAAGATGAGCGCTTCTTTGAGCATGGTGGACATGCTACAGATATTCAAGGAGGCGGTCAATAAAGTCCTGAGGTTCAGGAAAGCAAGGGTCATATTGATGGATGCCTCCCAGGAAGGCATCGCAGGAGTCACAACCTTTGAGATACTTAACCCTTCTTTCGGAAAGGCGACAACAGAGGATATCAAGAGCGTCCCGGCGGCTCAATTCGATCAGGTATTGGCGGAGACCATCTCGGCCAAAAAAGAGATCGTTTATTTGAAACCGCCGATAGACGAGGCGCACCCGTTAAAGAAATACCTGGATGTGCGGGGAGAAACGTTCGTGGCCCTTCCGTTACTTTCGGAAGGCATGCCGATCGGCATATTTACGGTCTCGGGCGTAAATGAGGAACAGCTTGAAAATCTGTCGATACTGGCCGAACAGCTGGCGCTTGAGGTCAAAAAGGTGAACTTATACGAGAAGGTCCAGGAACTCGCCATAACCGACGGCCTTACCGGCATATATGTAAGAAGGCATTTCCTGGAGAGGCTTAACGAAGAGATGCCCCGGGCCAGAAGGCATAAACTAAAACTCTCCATGCTCATGATCGATCTGGACCACTTTAAACAATGCAACGACACCTACGGGCATCTCGTAGGCGATATAGTCCTGAAAGAGATAGCCAAGATCATGAAAGAGCACATCCGGCAGGTCGACCTGCTCGGCAGGTACGGGGGAGAGGAATTCGTGATCGCGCTGCCCGATACCGACAAAAATTCCGCGGCTCATGTATCGGACAGGATCAGGCAATCGGTCGAAAAACACAAGTTTAGGGCTTACGATGAGACCATAACGATGACTATAAGCATAGGCGTGGCTACGTACCCCGAAGACGGGGACGATGTGGCCGTATTGATAGACCGTGCCGATCAGGCGCTATATAAGGCTAAAGCGGAAGGTCGCAACAGGGTCGTCTCATCTTAAAGGAAATCTCTTGAAAAATAACGCCTTTTGTTTTAATATAACTACTTTAAAATGAAGAAATATGCGATAGGCATAGACCTTGGCGGCACATATACCAAATTAGCCCTTGTAGACAAGAGCGGAAGGATCCGCTGCAGGGCGAAACTGCCTACCTCGGCATATAAGACAAAAGAAGCTCTCCTGACCGCCATTGTGGCCGAGATCGGCGCGGTCCTAAAAGAGAGCCGATTGACTCTTAAGGATCTGGCGGGGGTGGGTATCGGTGTCCCCGGCCTTGTCGCTTTTGAACGCGGCCTCGTATATTACCTTACTAATGTCCCCGGCTGGAAGAACGTCGCATTAAAAAAGATATTAGAGGCAAAATTAAAGGTCCCGGTCCTGGTCGATAACGATGTCAATCTGATGGCGCTGGGTGAGAGCAGGTTCGGCGCGGGCAAAGGGGCGAGAAACGCGGTCTGCATCACCTTGGGGACCGGTGTCGGCGGAGGGATAATAATAGACGGCGGCTTATACCGGGGGACGTCTTCGGCGGCCGGAGAGGTCGGGCATATGCCGCTTAAGGAGGAAGGCCTTAAGTGTAATTGCGGAAGTACCGGGTGCCTCGAACGCTATGTCGGCAATAGATATATCGTCGATGAGATAAAAGACAAGATAAAGTCGGGACGGGCTACCAAGATCAGGGAGCTGCTAAGAGGGGACCTTTCTTTGCTCACCCCCGAGGTCATAAGCGCCGCCGCGAAGAGAAAAGACGCCCTGGCGATTGAGTGCTGGCGTAGGGTCGGCGGAAGGATAGGTGTGACGCTCTCGGGAGTGATAAATCTTTTAAACCCCGAGAAGATAATAATAGGCGGGGGGATGGCTGAGGCAGGCGAGGTGCTATTTAAGGCCATCAGGGATACCGTCAAAGAAAGGGCGCTGCCGGTCTCCGGGAACGCCGTAAAGATAGTCAAGGCGAGATTGGGTAACGACGCCGGCATAGTCGGCGCAGCCGCGCTTTTCTTTTAAGGAGACAGGATGAAGATATTCATCGATACGGCGAATATCCAGCAGATAAAGGACGCCGTCGATACGGGCATAATCGACGGGGTAACCACGAACCCGACCCTTGTATCGAGAGAGGGAAGGCCTCTTGTGGAGCTGATCAAGGAGATATGTTCTCTGGTCGATGGGCCCATAAGCGTCGAGGCGGTAAGCCAGAACTGGCATGAAATCGTCAAAGAGGCAAGGCATCTGGCAAAGATTGACAAGAATGTGGTTGTCAAGGTCCCGCTCGTCAAAGAAGGGCTTAAGGCGGTCAAAGTCCTCAGCAAAGAGAAGGTCCAGACGAACGTCACCTTATGCTTTTCCGCGCCGCAGGCCTTGTTCGCCGCGAAGGCAGGTGCGGCATATGTCAGCCCTTTTGTGGGCAGGCTGGACGATATCGGCCATGTAGGGATGGATTTAATCCGCGATATAAGGCGGATCTACGATAATTACGGCATAAGGACGCAGATAATCGTCGCCTCTATAAGGAACCCGCTGCACGTCATCGAGGCGGCTATGGCAGGGGCGGATTGCGCGACCATACCTTACGACGTCTTGATGAATTTAATGAAGCATCCTTTAACGGATATAGGCGTGGAGAGATTTTTAAACGATTGGAAGAAGGTTCCCAAGGCCCGTAGTCCCGGGCGGTAAATAGGTCACCTGTTTTTTGGAGTTTTCATTGAATCGGATAGTTGTAATCTTCGCTGCACTGATGATCCTGGTTTCCTCTTCCGAGGTTTCCGCCGCCGATAAGGATAAGAGCAAATTTCCCTCTTTCGGGCCTGTCTCGAAGGACAGCAAGGAACCGGTCGTCATCAACGGCGATACGGTAGAATATTCGGAGGCAGGAAAGACGGCCAGCGCTACCGACAACGTCGTTATCACGTATCAGGACATGAAGTTGACATGCAAGCAGGCGGTCTTTCATGCCGATACCAAAGAGGTCTACGCGGAAGGGGACGTCTTGCTGACGCAGGGACAAAATTATTTTAAGGGGGAACGCCTGGTTTATAATCTGGAGACGAAGACCGGCACGGTCATGGCTCCCCAGGTCTTTATAGAACCGTGGTTTTACGGCGGCGGCGAGAAGGCGGAGAAGTCAAGCGTCAATGAATATTTCATCAAACGCGGATATGTCACGACCTGCGACAAACCACAGCCGCATTACAGGGTGCAATCCAAACGGCTGAAGGTCTATCTGGGAGACAAGGTCACCGCCAACGACATATTGCTTTTCGTCGATAAAGTACCCATATTCTATTTCCCGTTTTACAGCCATTCATTAAAGGACAAACATCCCGGTGTTACAATAATCCCGGGTCAAAATAAGAACTGGGGATAT
>JAGUXU010000173.1 GCA_020061685.1 Candidatus Omnitrophota bacterium | reverse complement strand
ATTCATAAACTTAAGGAGGTTGCCGTTATATGGGTCAATATATAGGAATCGGAAGGAAAGCCCGCCGCTGCTACGGATTCGATGAGATAGCCCTTGCCCCCGGAAGAATCACAGTAAACCCCGCCGAAGTGGATACAACCTGGAAAATAGACGGTGAGAAATTCAAGGTGCCCATTCTCGCCGCAGCTATGGACGGGGTGGTAGATGTAAAATTCGCTATCGCGATGGGAAAATTAGGGGGTATAGCCGTCCTGAACCTGGAGGGAGTCCAGACAAGGTATGAGGATCCGGATGAAGTCCTCGACCAACTGGTCAAGGCAGACCCTGCCAGAGCGACCGAGATAATCCAATCCATTTATACCAAACCGATCAAGGAGAAATTGATCGAGAAGAGGATCCGCCAGATAAAGGAGGCGAAAGTCCCCGCCGTAGTAAGCGCCATCCCGCAGCGCGCGGAGAAATTCGGAAAGATCGCCCAGGACGCGGGCGCGGATATCTTTGTCGTCCAGTCAACCGTGAGCACCGTAAAGCATATCTCAAAGGAATACAAGGCCCTCGATATAAAGAAATTCTGCAAGTCCATGAAGATCCCGGTCATCGTCGGAAACTGCGTTAGTTATGAGGTAGCGCTCGAACTTATGGGGACCGGTGCTTCCGCGATACTGGTAGGGATAGGCCCCGGCGCCGCATGCACGACGAGAGGCGTCTTGGGGATCGGGATCCCGCAGGTCACCGCGACAATAGACTGCGCGGCCGCGCGCGACGCATTCTATAAAAAGACAAAAAGATATATCCCCATAATCACTGACGGCGGTATGAGGATAGGCGGAGATATCTGTAAGGCATTCGCCTGCGGTTCGGACGCGGTAATGGTCGGCTCGGCATTTGCCAGAGCGATAGAGGCGCCCGGCAGAGGATACCACTGGGGCATGGCCACTCCGCACGCGAACCTTCCGAGAGGAACCCGCATACATGTCGGCACGACCGGCACGCTCGAAGAGATCTTATTCGGCCCCGCCAGGTTCGATGACGGCTCCCAGAATCTCATGGGTGCCCTGGAGACATCTATGGGTTCGGTAGGCGCCAGGGATATAAAAGAATTCCAGAAGACGGAGATAATAATAGCTCCTTCCATCCAGACAGAAGGAAAGATATTCCAACGGGTACAAAGGGTCGGAATGGGGAAGTAATTAATGCCTCGACAGGAAGTTGTGCTAGTCTTAGACTTCGGCTCTCAGTATAACCAGCTGATAGCCCGCCGGATAAGGGAGAAAAAGGTCTTCTCCAGGATCGTCCCGCATAACATAACCGCGCAAGAGATAAGACAGATAAACCCCAAAGGCCTCATCCTCTCCGGAGGGCCTGCCTCGATATACGGTCCGCGCGTTCCCAAGCCGCGGAAAGAGATATTTGAGCTCGGGATCCCGGTATTGGGCATATGTTACGGGATGCAGGCGATGGCGCATATGCTCGGCGGAAAAGTCACAAAGGCCAGCCACCGCGAATACGGCCGCGCCGAACTGGCGATAGACGACTTTAAAGACATCTTCCGCGGATTAGATAAAAAGATAATATGCTGGATGAGCCACGGGGATTTCGTCTCGAAACTGCCTGCCGGCTTCAAGAGGATCGGCCATACCTCCAATACCAGATACGCTGTCATAGCCGATAAAGACAGGGGATTCTACGGAGTACAGTTCCATCCGGAAGTCGCCCACACCCCGAAAGGGAACAGGATAATAGCCAATTTTTTATTTAATATCTGCGGATGCAAAGGCACGTGGTCGGCAAGATCCTTCATCGCCGAGTCCGTCGCCGGAATAAAAAGGACGGTCGATAAAGAAAAGGTGGTATGCGGCCTCTCCGGAGGAGTGGATTCGTCGGTAGCCGCCGTATTGATAAACAAAGCTATCGGCAGGCAATTGACCTGCATATTCATCAATAACGGCCTATTGAGGAAAGGGGAAGCCGAGCGCGTAAAGAAGACATTCCGGAAGCATTTTCATATAAACCTGCGTTACGTCAACGCCGAAGGCAGGTTCCTAAAGGCGCTCAAGGGGGTCATCGACCCCGAAAAGAAACGCAAGATAATCGGACACGAATTTATCCGCGCATTCGAAAGGGAAGCGCGCAAGATAGGCTCGATGGGCTATCTGGCGCAGGGGACATTATATCCGGACGTGATAGAGTCGAAGTCGGCTTTCGGCGGGCCGTCGGCCACCATAAAGACGCATCATAATGTGGGCGGCCTTCCGTTGAACATGAAATTCAAACTCGTGGAGCCGCTGCGCGAATTATTCAAAGATGAGGTGCGGCAAGTCGGCAAAGAGCTGGGGCTTTCGGATGAGATAATATTACGCCAGCCGTTTCCCGGCCCCGGATTAGCGATAAGGATAATCGGCGATATCACGAAGGCGCGCCTCGACCTCTTAAGGGAAGTCGACGCGATAGTCTTAAACGAGATAAAAAAAGCCGGATTTTACAGAAAGGTCTGGCAGTCCTTCGCGGTGCTCCTGCCCATAAAGACGGTGGGCGTAATGGGGGATGAGAGGACATACGAGAACGTGATAGCCCTTCGCGCGGTAAATAGCGTCGACGGCATGACCGCGGATTGGGCAAAACTCCCCTACGAGCTCTTGGGCAGGATCTCCAACAGGATAATCAACGAAGTAAGGGGAGTCAACCGCGTAGTATACGATATCAGTTCCAAACCGCCCTCGACGATAGAATGGGAATAGGGTCTTACGATGAATCATTCGCACTTCGTCCATACGCACGTACATACGCAGTTTAGCCTTCTTGACGGTGCCTGCAAGATACCGGACCTCATAAGCCTCGCACGCGAACACAGGATGCCCGCGGTCACGATCACCGACCACGGCAATATGTTCGGCGCCATAGAATTTTATACGGAAGCGATGAAGAACGGAATCAAGCCGATAATAGGCTGTGAGATATATGTCGCCCCCGGTTCGCGGCTCGATAAATCAGCGCAGGGGATCCAGGAGGCCTCGTATCACCTGATACTCCTGGCAAAAGACGAGACGGGGTACAGGAACCTGATGAAGCTGGTCTCT
>JAGUXU010000168.1 GCA_020061685.1 Candidatus Omnitrophota bacterium | reverse complement strand
GGCGTCAAGGGGATGGTCTTTCCCATCTCCGTCCATTTCCACTCTTCACCGACCGTAAGTATGATCTTCGCCTTAAGCCCGGCCGGGGCCTCTTTCGGAAGATAGATGTCGACCGATATCTTGCCGTAAGGCGTCCAATCATAATAGTCCTCTATCTCCACATATGCTGCCGACCATTTGCCGGAGAGGAACTCGGACGATACCGTCAAAGAGTTCTTTCCCTGAGCGGCCCAATCCTTTGACTGGGCGACGTCTCTGGCGATATAGTCCTCTTTCTCGAGGGCCCAATCCGGGATGCGCCAGCCCACTGTCCCGTCTTCGAACCCGAAGAGCACTTCTGCCGCCTGACAGAGACCTGAAAGAGAAAGCATCACAGTTGCGACCGCAAGAACAACAACTAACCTCTTCATTGCAACTCCTCCTTTCTCTCCTCACCCGAAATTTTATTTTGCCGTTTTATACCAATTAGCCAGAACGCCCTCGGCTAACTTTCCCTTTACCATAAAACCCAGGGGATTATCCGTCTCCTGAGGGAAGGCGTTCCACCAATACAACCCCCTGAACCAGCTCTTCTTCGTCAGGACGGTCATCGCCGCGTCGAGGCAATCCGCCTGCTCCTTTTGGTCCTCGACTTCGGAGGGCGCTTCCCATGGCCTGCGGTTCGCGCCGTCGGCACTGGTATATCCGACCTCGGTAAATATCACCGGTTTATTTATATTCTTCTTCTTTAAGAAACCCTCTATCTCGCCCGAGCGTTTCTCCCAGCCCGCTATCAATTCATCCTTTGACGGGTCGTTCTTCGAGGTCAGGGGAAAATAGGCGTCGATCCCCACGAAATCCAGCTCGTTCCAGAACGGCACTTCAGCATATTCGTCCCAGTTCGCGGCGTAAACGATGGAGCCCTTATATACATCCCTTACGTCTTTGATCAACTTCCTCCACTCCGGCTCCCATTTCAGGGACGTGCCGCCTAATTCCGTTCCTATACAGAACATCTCTACGTTATATTTCGCCGCGAACTTCGCGTATCTTAAGATAAATTCCCTGTAATTCTTAAACCACTCCTCGTCGCCCGGGATATTACCGCGGAAATCGCCTGCCTGCACATCGAGATGCGGCTTCAATACCACCTTCAAGCCCAACGAGTGGGCTTTATTTATGGCGTGGCTTAGCGCCTCGTCCGTAGGCGTCCTGCCTCCCTGCGGGTCCTCGGGATACATCTTCTCCGATTCAAGCGTATCCTGATACCACGTTACACTCAGGGAAACATTGGTTATATTCAAACCCTTTAGGTATTCCAGGATCGCGTCCGATTCTTTCGCCGCAAGATCGCTTTCGCTATATGAGGAATAACATATCCCTTTCTGAAACACCTTCGCGGAGATACTACCCGGCGAGGCAAGAGGCTCTTCCATGACAAGTTTTATCACCTCTCTCGGTTTCCTATCCGGAAATACTTCCTGTATCGGCTTATCTTCGGGATTTAACTCCTTCGGCCCGTAGGTCTCGAACTCCCAGACCGAGAATCCCCATTCGGGATTAGACCTTTTTAGCCCTATGAGCTTTACGTAACGGGCGGTTGTCGGCGGCAAATCTATCGTCTCTATCCCGCCGTGCCTGTCCGTCATCAATACGGCGGATTTCCATTGCGCGGCGTCGTCCGAAGTCAGTATTTCGTAGTCGCGCGCATAAGCGCGTTCCCAGTAAATAACTATCCTCGTCAAAGTCTTTGGCTTGCCGAGGTCGACATAGATCCATTCACCGTCTTTCCCTAAAGACGGTGACCACCGCGTCTCAAAATCACCGTCTGCGGCGGCCATTGCGTCCTGCGGCGGCGCCCACTCGGATTCGTCAAAAGAGGAGGCGACAGCAGCGACAGGCCTTAAATAAACGAGGTCGTCCTTTGTCTCTTCGGTAAAGCCGCTGGAATGTATAAAAAAGACAGAGAGCGCCGCGATGCCCGCAAAAAGACCGAATACCTTCTTTACTTTACCATCTTTATATGCCACTTGTTCCCTCTCCTGAATGCCAATAAGTCGCATGGGGCCTCCGCCCTTAACCTGTCCTTCCCGAAAGAGACCTCCGGTGTAGTGGAATTCTTGTACATCTCGTTGAGGCCCTTTATAAAAGCCGCTTCTAACTTTGAGTTCTTTACTTTTATCACGGCGGCGGATTTCTGCGGAAGAGCTACTTTTACCGCTTTGCCGGAATAACTGAATTCCCTGACCCCTGAACGTTCGGATAGATTAAAGACAAAGAAGAACTGGATGTTCTTCTTGGCGTTCTCGTATACCCAGACTTGAGTAGACGGATCTTTGACCTTTAACTTTCCGTTCGTATTGGCGAGCGCGTTTAAGACGCCGTCTATCTGGGAAAGACAAATGGCGCCTTCCTTTAATATATCGTATCTCTTGAAATTTTCGTCCTGCGACGGTACGGCCCCGATAAAGACAAGCCTGCCGCCCGAGGCCATATATTCCGAGAGCTTATCCTGTGTCTTTCTGTCCATGAAGAAGCCGCCGTGCAAGACTATATTCCTATAGCGCGAAAGTTCCTTGACCGTGGCGGATTCGATATTCGTTATCTGGAAATCCCTGTTTCTGGAACGCAGTATCCTCTGAAACCTGTCCAGCCCTTCATATCCGCATTTCATCGGCTCAAACCCCAGCCTCTTCCAGTCATCCTGCGGTATGTCCCATGCCGCCAGGTAGGCGTAGGGCGGATACAATCCCCAGGCGACCGTAAGGTCGGATCCGGCACCCAGGAGGTCGGCGCTATTCTCTTTAAAGAAATGCGCTATAAGGCTTAATATCTCGTATTTTTTGGTAAGCGTCCCGTCCTCTCTTATCGGGGAGGAGTCCGGATACGGCCTTTCATACATATTATCAAGCAGATCGTCCCACGAAGCCGTATTGGCAACGGTGTAAACGTTAAATCCCGTCGCCCCGTTGGCGATAGCCAAGAGGGTCTCGAATACGCAGACTACCGGATACTGGAAGCGGCTATCGTAGAGTTTGGAAAATCCCCAGTTCTCCTCCCAGTTAATTCCTCTCTTCCTCTTTGAGAGCAGGCTGTAACGCTCGAAAGAGGACCTGTCTTCCGAGACGGGCTTTAGCCAGTTGGTAAACCCATAATTTATACCGGTCCATCTCTCCGGGATTATCCGTGTCAACCAGTGGTCGAGCCCCCTGTCTTCAGCCGGCGGATTTATATTGACCACCAGAGGCGCCCTGACCTTTACGGGTGAGGAGTATTCTTTATAGACCAATCTCATGAATTCCGCTTGCCACTCGGCCCATTTAAGATAATCCTTCAATTCCGATTTATCGTTTACGCCCAGAAAATCCCGGGGGGCCTCTGCCTTTCTGTCTTTGGCGAACTTGCGGTAGAGCGCTATGCCGGAGGGGGAATAATCATACCCGCTTACCGGCGCGGGCCCGTTTGAATAGATGCCCTCGTTACAGACCTGTACCGCTATTACATTTCCTTTGGGATAAATATTTTCTTTGAGGATATTCTTATATACCAGGCCATACCACTCTTTGACCATCCCCTTGAATTTACTGCAAAGCGGCGCCGGCAACAGCTTTCCGCCGTTGTACCATTTGTGGGACTTGTCGAGCGGCTCTATCTCGGGGTCTTCCTCGGAAGAGGCCCAGTTCGGCAGGCCGCCGCAAGTCGTTTCCGCATGGATAAAAGGGCCGGGCTTTACTACCGCCCACAACCCGTTCTTCGCGCATAGCTTCACGAACGACTTCACGTCGCGGTTCCCTCGCGTCTTTCCGTCGAAATCCACGATGCGCTTATCGCCTATCTTAAGCATGTGGTGGCGCCAGGGTGTATAAAAAGTCACCACGTCTATACCCGCCGCCTTTATTTTCTTTAACCTGTCGTCCCAATTCTTCGGGTCGTCCCGATAGTAGGGATAATCGGCCGAAGTCACAAAAATCGGTTTCTTGTCTATATAAAAAATCCCGTCCTTCATCTCAGCTGTCTTCTTCATTTGATGAGAATTATTCCTCCCTTTTTAATTCCTGACTTTTAGTTTACCCCACTGCGTTGCGTCGTCTTCCTTCTGCCCCGACCAGATGATATGCTTCCATTCTCCTGTATCGGTATCCTTATCCGATATTGAGAAATTTACTCCCGCGATACCGCCGGCCTTCATCTCCAAGCCGTTTAAGGCGGAGATCGGTATCAGGGCCTCGATCGTATATCCGCTGCTCTTCGGGTCCCGTGATATCTTAGAGGCGACCCTGACCGCGTCGGCGACGGGCTTGGTATTGATATTCCTGTATACATACGCACCCGCTTTCAGGTCTTTGGTGACAGGCGCGAAATCTATCTGGTAGCAATTCGGGTTAAACGG
>JAGUXU010000079.1 GCA_020061685.1 Candidatus Omnitrophota bacterium | reverse complement strand
AGGTCGTACTCGCCTTTCTTGTAAAAAGCCGGCATCTCCGCCGTCTCTCCCCCGACCAGGGCGCAACCGGCCTGCCTGCAGCCTTCGGCGATCCCCTTGACCACCTCCGCCAGCACTTTTTTATCTATCTTTCCGGTCGCTATATAATCGAGGAAGAATAACGGTTCGGCGCCTGTCGTCAGGATGTCGTTTACGTTCATCGCGACCATATCTATGCCGACCGTATCATGCTTATTCACAAGGAACGCTATCTTTAATTTCGTGCCGACCCCGTCGGTCGAAGACACAAGGACCGGGTCTTTGTATCCCGCGGCCTTCAGGTCAAAGGTCCCTCCGAAACCGCCTATCCTGCCGGCGCCCGGCCGCGCCGTCGATCTTGTATATCTTTTTATCGCCTCGACAAAGAGATTTGCCTTTCGGATATCGACGCCTGCTTTCTTATAGGTCATCCCCATCTTATCAATACCCCTTGTATTCTGTCGCGAATTTGTTCGCTTCCCCGCCGAAAGGAACCGGATAATCGCCGGTAAAACACGCCGTGCAGTAGTTTTTCGGGCAGGAGACGCAGCTCAACAATCCCTCCACCGAAAGATAGCCGAGCGTGGTGACCCCCAAAAATTTCCTTATGTCCTCTATCGAATTATTGGCCGCGATGAGCTCTTTCCTGGTCGGAAAATCTATCCCGTAGAAACAGGGATATTTTATCGGCGGGCACGATATCCTCATATGTATCTCTTTGGCGCCGGCCTGAAACAATTTCTTGATCCTTGCCTTAGAGGTCGTCCCGCGGACGATCGAATCGTCCACCACGATTACCCTCTTCCCCTTCAATAATTCCCTTATGGGGTTGAGTTTTACCTTGACGCCGAAATCGCGTATGTGCTGCAACGGCTGAATGAAAGTCCTGCCTATATAGTGATTCCTTATTATCCCCATCTCAAGCGGTATGCTGGACTCATGCGAAAGCCCCAACGCCGCCGGCGTCCCCGAGTCCGGGACGGGTATCACCAGGTCCGCGTTGACCGGATGCTCCTGCGCGAGGCGATGGCCTAATTTCTGCCTTACGAGATGGACGCTCTCTCCGAATATATAAGAATCCGGCCGTGCGAAATATATTTGCTCAAATATGCAATGCGCCACCCTCTTGCTCTCACCGAACGGTTTTATAGAACGCGGGCCTTTTTTATTTATGAACAGGACCTCGCCGGGTTCAAGTTCCCTTACGAATTCCGCCTCTATGAGGTCCAGGGCGCAAGTCTCGCTCGCTAAAATATATGCTCCGCCTAACCGGCCCAGGCATAGCGGCCTCCACCCGTGAGGGTCGCGCACGCCGATCAATTGATCTTCTTTCATTATGACCAGCGAGAACGCGCCCTTTATCTGCTTTAAGGCGAATACGAGGCTCTCCTCGAAATTCTTATGCTCGGGCCGCGCGAGAAGATGGATTATCGTCTCGGAATCAAGTGTCGTCTGGAATATCGCTCCACGGGCTTCCAGTTCCGCGCGCAGAATAGCGCCGTTTACCAGATTGCCGTTGTGGCCGATAGCCACTGTGCCGCGGGAGTAGTCCACGAGCACCGGCTGCGCGTTCTTTAACGTCGTCGAACCCGTCGTCGAATACCTGACGTGCCCGATGGCGACATGGCCCCCTAGCCTGCTCACCTTCTCCTCGTCAAATACGTCGGAGACCAGGCCCATCCCCTTATGGGAATAAACGGAATTCCCGTCAAAAGAGGCGATGCCGGCGGACTCCTCGCCGCGATGCTGGAGGGCGTAAAGTCCAAGATACGTAAGCCGCGCCGCTTCTTTATGGCCGTAGACGCCGAATAACCCGCAATGCTCCTTTATGCCTTCGCTCATTTTACACCTCTGTTAGATCCTAGACATTCTCCACGCCGTTCTTGAAGATCCTCGCCCCGTCGCCTTCTTTCCTCGCTTCACCGCGCGTCCGCCCCGGGTGCTGCGTCGGGAACATATGGCGTTCCGGATGCGGCATAAGCCCGAATACCCGCCCGGTGACATCGCATATGCCGGCGATGTTATCCACCGAGCCGTTGGGATTCCACGGGAACCCCGCCAACTTACCGTGGGGGTCCACGTATCTAAATACGACCTGCCCGTTCATCCATAATCTCTCAAGGACCTCTTTATCCTTCGGGACAAATTTCCCTTCGCCGTGCGCGGCCGGTATGTAGATCGTCTCTCCTATGCCCCTCGTCCATACGCACTTCTCCTGCGCGTGCATGTCAAAGCTCTTGACCAGCCTCAAATATACCCACCTGTCCTCATATCTGGCGGAATCGTTCGTCGTAAGCGTGGCCTCCATCTGTTCCCCGCGTTCGCTCTTGCCCGGAAGCAACCCCGCCTTGACAAGGACCTGAAATCCGTTACATATCCCGATTATAAGTTTTCCGTCTTTGACGAACTTCTCCAGATCAGCCGATAATTTATACTTAAGCTCATTGGCAAGGATCTTCCCCGATGCCACGTCGTCGCCGTAAGTAAAACCTCCCGGTATAGCCAATATATGGTAATTCTTCAGCCGCTTTTCCTTATTGACCAGTTGGTTGATATGGACGAGTTCCGCACGCGCCCCGGCATATTCAAAGGCGAAGGCCGTCTCCGTATCGCAATTGGTCCCCGCCGCGCGAAGGACGATGACTTTGACTTTCTCCTTTATCGCTACCATTTAAGCGGCCTCTGCCACGCCTCCTTTAATTCATCCGAAGCGGCCTTGACGACCGTCTTTCCGCCGAGGCCATAGACCGTAAAATCATTTTCCTCACAGACCTTGCCTATCAGGCCGGACCTCACGCCTTTCATCGCCTTCTCAAAACCCTTGCGGCTCTCCTCGCTTACCTCGACGACAAAACGCGTGTTAGATTCCGAGAATAAGATGTAATCATCCCGCCTTGCCCCTTGCCGCTTATGCCT
>JAGUXU010000101.1 GCA_020061685.1 Candidatus Omnitrophota bacterium | reverse complement strand
TAATTGATTCCTGTAATTTTTTTTCTCCATTTTAAACGAGCCTCTCAGTCTGGTTTTGTAATGTGGAACCTTCCGCGCCATGCCGGGTCGGCATAATAAATACGATATACAAGCTTCATTGTGGCAAGCGCATCTGCGCTGCTGCCGAATTTTATCGGCCTCTTATGAAGGATGCAGTCCGCAAACTCATTTATTTCATCACGCCATGAATTGTCTTCCAGGTACGTAATGGCCTTTTCCCGCGAAGCCCCGGTATCGGACTCATTTCGCCTGCCGATGATCAGCTTCTCTTCTCCGTAACTCTTAGACCCCGAAAGGATCCCCTGCAGCTCAAGATACCCCTTGGTGAAGGCTATCTCAAGAGAAAAACGATGCTGCCATTGGGTCGCGCTTGAGTGCAGGATAGCCACCCTGCCGCGCGCGTCCTTCAAAAGGGCATATGCGTTATCCTCGACGTCGTGCTTCCAGAACCCGTTGGAGATATAGCTTTTTACCTCTACGAATTCCCCGCAGAACAACCGCATGAGGTCTACCATATGTATCCCCTGGTCAAGAAGGATACCTCCTCCCGCGTATTTACGCTCGGCGCGCCAGCCGCCGGCAAACGGGATGATCTTGCTCTTGCCGTAGACGCCGCGCATATTGATGACCTCTCCGAATTCCCGAGATCTGACTATCCGCAGCGCCTCCCGGACCGAATCGTGATAGCGGTGGTTAAAGCCGTATTTCAATAAAAGACCGGGACGGCGCTTTTCCGCTTCGATGACTTTTTTAATGTCCCTTACATCCCGCCCCGGCGGCTTCTCACAGAAGACATGCAGCCCCCTCTTCAGGCCGGCTATGGTCACTTCGCTTGCCAGATAATTAGGCAGACTTACAAATAATATATCGATCGGTTCCCGTAAAAGCTGGCGGTAATCGGGAAAACAGCGCAGGCCGCCGGACAATGTACCGGCTTTCCTGAAATTCCGGTCACAGACGGCGACCGTCCGCAGGTTCGGATTCTTATCTATGAACTCGCGCCTTCTTTTCCCGACGACGCCGTAACCGGCGATCCCGACATTAAGGCGAATCTTCCCCACTTTCATCTCCTTTATATATGGCTTATTTCCCCTGGCTCTCTTTCAATCCGCCAAGTAAATTATTGACCGCTTCCATTTCCATCGCTATCCTGCATTCCCTGGCATAAGAGCCTATATGCGGGGTGATTATAACGTTGTCAAGTTGTGTCAATGGTCCGGCATACGGCTCCTTGCAAAATACGTCCAGGGCAGCGCCCGAGAGCGCTCCGTCCCTTAAGGCATCGAATAACGCTCCTTCATCGACGACCGCGCCCCGTGAAACATTGATCAAGTAACTGCCTTTCTTCATGGTGCTGAATTCCCTTTTTCCGATCAAGGTCTTATCGCAAGACGCATGTATCGTTATGATATCGCTATCCGTCAACAGGTCATCGAACTGCCTCAATTCGACATTATGTTTGCCGGCCCATGAAGCGTCGGGTTTGATATCGTAGGCGATGACCTTGGCGCCTAGGCCCGAAAGGAGTTCCGCCGCTCTTTTCCCGATCTTTCCTGTCCCTATAATGCCGACTGTCTTTCCCGAGAGCAGGCTCCCCATGCGTTTTTCCCATTTACCCGTATGCAAGGATTTATCCATGGCGGATATATTGCGAAGTAAATTCATGATAAGGGCTACGGTCAATTCCGCCACCGCCTGGACAGGTGCATTCGGAGTGTTTTTTATTATTATCCCTAATTCATGCGCCGCCTTAAGGTCGATATTTTCCATACCGGATCCTACCCGGCTTATTATCTTTAGGGCTTTAAGGCGCGAAAGCGTGTCCCTGTCCAGCGCCTCAACTCCGGCAATTATCCCGATACAGTCTTTGGCAAGGGCCAGGACCTCCTGCGAAGTCAATCTCCTCTTATACGGATTTATGACGGCCTCAAAACCTGCTCTCTCCAGGACCTCCATGGGCGCGCTGGAGCATTCTGCAAATGACGATGGCGAAATAAGGATCTTTTTCATCATTTATACCATGTATTTATTTAACAGCTTGTCCGCTTTCAGCAGGGCCTCTACCGATCTTAAATTTTCGGGCGTATCAACACCGTACGACTTTTGTGCCGTAACGGCGGCCTTGATCTTATAGCCGTGCTCAAGCAGGCGTAACATATCGATCGACTCAAATTTTTCAAGGGGCGTCTGGGGCAACTTGGAAAATGCTATCAAAAAATCTTTTCTAAAAGCTATTACTCCGAGTTGCCTGAACGCCTTAACCGGGCCCTTGGATTTCTTTTCTGAGGGGATGGGTTCCCTTGAAAAATACAAGACATTGCCATCGATACCGCATACTGTCTTTATTACGTTAGGATTGATAAAATCCTCCTTACTATCTATCGGAGAGATCAGGTTGACGACCTGACAATCGCTATCGTCCAGCAACGGCTTGAGGACCCCGCTTATCATCTCAGGCGTGATCATGGGCTCATCACCCTGGATATTAATGATTATGTCGGCCTCGACCTTCCTTGCCGCCTCGGCGACCCTGTCAGTGCACCTTTCGTGGCTATCCGAGGTCATGATCACCTTGCCGCCATATCCCTCCACAACCCTTCTGATCTCCTCATCGCACGTGGCGATCAGGACGGAAGATAGGTCCTTACAAAGCTGCGCGCGCCTTCTTACATGCTCGATCATCTCCAGCCCCAATATCTTAGCCAGCGGCTTTCCCGGAAAACGGCTTGACGCCATCCTTACCGGTATTATAACTGCTGCCTTTTTTCTATCGCCTTCCGTCATTTTTCCCGTAATCACTCATGTTTAATATGCATGTCCTTATAGAATCCGTTACGCAGCATCAACTCGGAATGGGTCCCCTCTTCGGTTATGAAGCCGTCCCTTAAAACCACGATCTTATCGGCATTTTCTATCGTGGATAACCTATGCGCGATCATGATGACGGTGTGGTCCTTCGATATGTCATTTATCGC
>JAGUXU010000142.1 GCA_020061685.1 Candidatus Omnitrophota bacterium | reverse complement strand
TTTTCCTGATGGTCGGCCCCGAAATCAAGAAGGCATTTATTTAACTCCTCTATGCGCTCTGACGCCACTTCTCTGCCGGTAACGTCCTCTACGACCTCTATGGCGGCGATTATATTACCTTCCCCGTCCTTTACCGGCGAGGCAACAATGCGGAAATTTATGACTTTACCGCCGCTGGGCGTCTCGGTAGTCGCTTCATGGACCTTTCCGTCGGTAATAGTCCTGATGGTAGGGCAGTATTCGCAAATTTTATCTCTGGGGGGACTATTGAACGATTTATAGCAGATAGGCCTTTCATTGACGTTTACGTCCGGAAACCACTTCTTCATGACCTTATTTAAGGCGAGTATCTCCATCTTCGGGCTTATGGCGGCCACACCTACGCCGAAGTCATCGAGCAGCTTGAAACACGCCTTATTCTGCCTGATCCATTCGTCCTGTCTTAGAAAGATATTTACGAACATATTCGGCCTTATCTCTCTTTTCTCAGTTCCTCTAATAATTTTTGAGCTTTGCTTAAGGAGGCCTTTTCATGGCCTATGGCACGCAAAGTCTTTATCATCGCGACGGGATTCTGCGACTGCCAGACGTTCCTTCCCATGTCCACGCCGGAGGCGCCCTGCCTGACCGCCTCATAAGCGATGCGTAGGACATCGGTCTCTGTCTTTAATTTCGGGCCGCCCGCGATGACAAGCGGGACCGGGCAGCTCTTTACGACCTTCTCAAAATCATCGCAATAATAGGTCTTGACGAAACGGGCCCCCAATTCCGCCGCTATCCTGCAGGATAAAGAAAGGTATCGCGCGTCTCTTTTTTCCAGTTCTTTTCCGACGGCGGTCACCGCCAGGACAGGGATCCCGTATTCCTCTCCCTCGTCAATAAGCCTTGAGAGGTTTATGAGCGTCTGGTGTTCGTGGTCGGTGCCTATATAAATAGAAAGGGCTACCGCTGAGGCGTTAAGCCGCACGGCTTCCTTCATCGATAAAGTGATCCCCTCGTCGGAAAGGTCTTTACCGGCGATGCTGTTTCCGCCGGATGCCCGGAGGACGACCGGTATATCGTTGACGGCATCCACGCAGTTACGCAAGACGCCGCGCGTAAGCATAAGCGCATCGGTATAGGGAAGTAACGGTTTTATGGTCTTGGCCGGGTCTTCCAGCCTGCTGACAGGCCCCAAAAAATACCCGTGGTCAATGGCGAGCATGACTGTGTGGCCGTCCGGCTTGATTATCCTGCTTAAACGGTTCTTAATACCCCAGTCCATCTTTTTAAACCTCCTTTTTAAGCATCAACTATAAAGTATACCTCATTTCCGATTTTTTTCAAGCCCATACCAATAAAAGGATTATACTACTTATTCTGCGGTTCAATTATGACTTTTATCGAATCCCCGGCTCCGGCGACAAGCCCAAAGCCTTCCTGCATCTTCGAGAGCCCGAACCTGTGGGTTATCATATCCTTCACGTTTATCCTGCGGGCGCGGATAACCTCCAAAGATTCAAGGTGTTCGGCGGGTGTGGCCGCGTAAGAACTCGTAAGCGTGACCTCGTTGCGCCAGAAGATATCGTTTATATTCGAAGGAACAGGAAGGCCCTTCTCGGCGGCAGAGAAGAAAAGGACTGTCCCGCCGCGCTCAACCGATTGCAGCGCCTGCTCTACCGCGGACTTTGCCCCGGCACATAGTATCACGGCGTCAGCCGCTAAACCGCCATTAAGATCTTTTAACTTTTGAGCCGTGTATTCTCTCGCGTCAAAGCTAAAGTCCGCGCCGAATCTTTTTGCCGCTTCAATACGGTATTTGGATATGTCGGTCGCTATAATGCGCCTTGCGCCTTTAATGCGCGCCAGCTGTATATGGAGCAGGCCCGAGATCCCGCTTCCTATCACCAGTACCGTCTGGCCCTCTTTTATACCGGCTGCCCTTTGGCCGCGCAGCGCACAGGCAAGGGGTTCGATGAATGTCGCCTCTTCAAAAGATACTTCGTCAGGCAGGCCGTAAACACCTCCCTGTTCGATATTTATCCCCGGGATACGTATAAATTCGGCAAAACCGCCCGGGTCGAAATTTGTCTTCCGCAGGGTATCGCAGACCGTCTGGTGGCCGGTTAAACAATAGTGGCATTTCCCGCAGGGGACGTGGTGCGAGGCGGCGATGCGGTCGCTTTTTTTGTATTTTTTTACGCCGTCGCCGGCCTCTTCGACGACTCCGGCTATCTCATGGCCGAGGACAAGCGGGACCTTGTTGAGGCGGTACCATTCCATTACATCGCTTCCGCATATTCCGCTCGCCATGACGCGCACCAGAAGCTCACCGGCCCCGATACGGGGCTTCGGCATCTCCTCAAGGCGCACATCTTTGTTGCTGTAATACATGGCGACGCGCATATGGACTTGCCTTTATTTATGCTTATGTTTGCAACTTGCCGGACAACTTGAATCCGCTTTCTCGCAGGGTTTGGCCGCGGATTTTTTATAATCAGTGGCGTAAAAACCCGAACCCTTGAATATTATGCCGGCGCCGCCCCCTATCAACCTCTTGACCTTCCCGCCGCATTCAGGGCATTTGTCAAGGTGCTTTGCCGTCATAGATTGGAAGAACTCAAATTTATGTTTGCATTTCTGGCATTCATAATCATAAGTAGGCATATATCTCCTTTTGTCATTGCGAGCGTAGCGAAGCAATCTAAACACCTTAGATTGCTCGCAATGACATGCTTCTAAATCCAGCATAATTCATCCTCGGCCAGATAATCCTTGCCGAGGGCATACGCCAGGGCGCGGCAGCCCCGGCAATTCTCAAAATGGCAACTTCCGCATCTTCCTTTCAACTTGGTCTTATCTGTGGCATCCTTAAGGATGCCGCTTTTCTTTACGATATCCGAAAAGTCTTCCTTAAGAAGATTGCCTATCTTTAGATCGAATCTGCGGCAGGGCAACAGGTCGGCGTTGGGCAGGATGGCAAAGCTGTCCTCACCCAGATTACACTCGGCCCCTAAAAGTTCGGTATCGTCATCCCTGAATTTTATCCAGAACGCCTTGCACGGAAGTACATCATTATCTTCCTGCCATAACTCCAGAAACTCAAAGATATCCTTGACTACCCTCCTCCACTCTTCCTTACCGATGACTTCCGCCTTTAAATCGCGGCTCTGCCCCAAAGGTATAAATCGCTCTATTATCACTCCGTCCACTTTGAGGTCGCGGCACAATTGGAATAACGCGGGCAGTTCATAGCTATTGGACCTCATCACTGTCAGCATTACCACTATCTCGAAGTCCGTTTTCTCCTGCATAAGATTGATGTTTTCAACGACCGCCCTGAAAGAACCCGGCCTCCTTATCGAATCATTGGTCCTTTCGGTGGCGCCGTCCAAGGATACCTTGATCTGCTTTAATTTTCTGGCGGCCCCGAGCTTTTTCAGCAGCCCTTCGTTTATCAGGCTGCCGTTCGTGATGACGGCGAGCTCTTCCGTATTCTCGTGCCTGTCCAGATAAGTCAGGAGTTCAAAGAAGTCCGCCTTCAGGAAAGGTTCGCCGCCGGTAAGGTTTACCGAGATCTTCTTGCCGCCGGCGCTCGAGGCGACGTTATTATACACCTTTATCAGATCGGCGAGGCCGAGTTCGGAATCTTTTGTAAAATCATCCTGATAGCAGTGGCGGCACCTGAAGTTACACGCGTTGGTGATGTGCCATTGAAAATATAATTTATCGCTCATGTGCCCTGTTTTATTCTCCTATGATCTTTACCAGCACCCGTTTGCGCCTCCGGCCGTCGAACTCGCCGTAGAATATCTGTTCCCACGGCCCGAAGTCCAATTTCCCTTTAGTGATAGCGACAACGACTTCCCTTCCCATGATAGTCCTCTTTAAGTGGGCGTCGGCGTTGTCCTCACCCGTAAGGTTATGTTTATATTTCTTCACGTCGTAGGGCGCCAACCCCTCGAGCCAGTGAAGAAAATCCTGATGGAGGCCTTCCTCGTCATCGTTTATAAATACGCTTGAGGTGATGTGCATCGCGTTGACGAGACACAGTCCTTCCTTTACCCCGCTCTTAGCAAGCGCCGCCTCTACCTGCGGGGTGATGTTTATTAACTCATGCTTGTCCTTGGTATTAAAGACAAGGTATTCGGTATGGGACTTCATGCTGGGATAATTATAGCAAGAATCGTCTTGCGTGGCAATAATATGATATAATATATAAGAAAGGAGCGGATGCCGTGATTGCCTTAAATAAGTTCATACTGATAGCGGCATTGTTGAGCACCTTTGTCCCGGCGGCGCACAGCGAAGAAGCGGTAAAGCCGAGAAATATCCGTATCGACGTCGAGTTCAAGGAATACGGCCAGACCCAAAAAGGCGTCCTCTCGGCGGACTGGCGCGATACGAAACATTCCCAATACACTAAGCAGTTCATCCTCGTATCGGACGGCCGTTCCGCGAGCATATTCGTCGGGGAAAAAGTACCCTACGTAAATTATTACATAACGTTCCTGCGGGACAGCGGATACATCGAGGCCGACGTGACCATCAAAGAAATAGGCACTAAACTTCAGGTCACGCCAAAGATAGTCGGCTATATGGACGACATGATCGAAGTGACCCTCACGCCTCAGATCAGCTTCATGGCCGATAAAAAACACGGCGTCGTTGACATAAAGACCTTAAGCACGACCGTTATCGCGCACGACGGCCAATCGATCGAGATCGGAGGGCTCCAGAAAGACGCCGAATTCGATAAATATTTCTTCCACTCGGCTTCTCAGGGCGACCTTAAGATCATCCTAACGCCGCATATCCGTTAGCCGTTCTTCTATTTATTTAGCGTATTTGTTCAGGTCCGCGATGAGTTGGACTCCTGCGGCTGTCGGTTTCACCTTCCCGCCTTTAAGGATATCCTTGGCGGTAACGTCTTTCTTGTAAAGAGCCTTGTTCCCTGCTTCATTCTGATATATCGCAGCGCCCTCTAACTTTACGCCGATAAAAGCCCCTCTTGATCTGGCATATGAGAATATGCCTCCTTTCAACTGAAGGTCTGTGCTGGCCTGCGCATCCCTTCCTACAGGGCCGCCCGATACCGCGGCATCACCGCCTAAGGTCAATTTACTCTGAAGAAGACCGTCAACGCCCCTATCGTTCATGATAAGGAGGATGACATCGGTCGCCTGTCCGCCTATCTGCAATCCCCAGCTGCCGCCCCCCATATTGAATACCGCGGGAGCGCTCCAGTTATTTCCGCTCTTGTATAATATCACACCCTGCCCGTACTTCGCGCCGAAAATGAAACCACCGGAGACCGTCGACGGGAATATGGCCACCGCCTTGCACTTCCTCAGCATGTCTTTCGGGATAGCCGTCTCCGGCATGGAATTCATCTCATCAAGGACCTTCGACGACTCTACGACCAGATCTTCCCACTTATCGGCATAGGCCTGAGAATTCGCCGATAACAACGACGCCAAAAACAGACCGGCTACCAGAAAAGCAAATACCCTCTTCATGCTGCCCTCCTTTTTTAATTCGCCGCCAAAAATTTCTCCATATCATCCGGCAACGGCGAGGTAAAGACCAGCGATCTATTTGTAAGGGGGTGGGCGAACTCTATCCTGCAGGAATGCAGCGCCGCCCGCCTGAATTTTAGTCCGTAATCCTTCGCGAAGGCGAACTTTCTCTCCCCGACCAACGGATGACCTATCGCCTTGAAATGTATCCTTATCTGGTTCGTGCGTCCGGTCATCGGTTCCACCTCGACGACGCAGAAGTCGCGCCTTTGTTCAAGGACCTTATATTTGGTGACGGACCTCTTATGCTCGATAGGCAGGTCTATCCTGCCTGAATTCCTGTTCAACCGGCCGTGGATGAACGCGAGATATGTCTTCTTTACCTCGTGCCGCCTGAATTTTTCCATCATGACCTGCTGGGCCTTCTTGCCCTTGGCGTATAATATCAGCCCCGATGTCTCCCTGTCGATGCGATGGCACGGATGGGCGTTGGCCTGGATGCTGCGGCCGTCGAGCTCGCGGTTCAGGAGATTCGTCAGCGTATGCGATTCATTCTTCGGCGTCGGGATAACAAGCAGCCCCGGCGGCTTATCGACAACCAATATAGAATCATCCTCGTAGATTATGCCGAACGCGCCCATCGGGTCAATTATACATCTAATTAAGACGGGTTGACAACGTAAAATTTATGTGTATACTTATATGAAATATGGAAATCAACAATACCCGCACAATAAACGAACTCGTATCCGCCATAGCTTATGTCCTTGACGTCATGAATGAGGATATGAACCTCTACCATTCATGGCGCGTGGGTATCTTTGCTTCCGAGTTCGCTAAGAAGGTCCTGCCGGAAGAGAGAAAAAATATCTTTTACGCCTCCCTCCTGCATGATATCGGCTACCTCGCTCTGCCAAACCACATAATGCACTACCTGTCTCTCGAAGAGATGCCAGAGAAAGACCCGGTCATAGCGTCGCATCCGATAATAGGGGCCGAGATAACAAGCCAGATCCCGAACCTTTCCACGGCGGCCAAATACGTCCTGAACCACCACGAGTGGCATAACGGCAGGGGCTATCCTTTAGGCAGGCAGCGGGCCGAGATACCCGTAGGGGCCCAGATCATCCTGCTCGCCGACCAGATCGATCTCCTGCTCAGGAATAAATCCATTAAAAATATAGCGGACCTTGAAAAAGCGACCGTGACCTGGCCCAACGAAAGGGTCTCTTCCGAGATCTACGGTGCCACGTTCCCCATC
>JAGUXU010000006.1 GCA_020061685.1 Candidatus Omnitrophota bacterium | reverse complement strand
TTCGGCATGCGTGCTTCCTCCGCATACGCTCAGCGAGGGAATACTAGATACCATACGGAAATATACATCGGAAATTTCCAAGGAATTGAACGTGATAGGGCTGATCAACATACAGTTCGCGGTCAAGGAAGATACAGTATATATACTTGAAGTCAATCCCCGCGCCTCAAGGACCGTCCCGTTCGTCAGTAAGGTCACGGGCGTGCCCCTGGCTAAGATCGCGGCCAAGATAATGTCGGGGAAAAAATTAAAGGAGCTCGGATTTACGCGCGAGAAGGCAATAAACCATATAGCGGTCAAGGAATCGGTCCTCCCTTTCTCGAGGTTTTCCGGAGTGGATATCATACTGGGCCCCGAGATGAAATCTACGGGCGAGGTCATGGGCATAGATTCGTCTTTCGGGACGGCATTTTATAAATCTCAAGTCGCGGCCGGCGCGGCCCTGCCGAAGGCAGGGAAGGTATTTATAAGCGTGAGAAATGACGATAAGAGGGATATCGTATTTATCGCCAAGAAGCTCTCGGATATGGGTTTTGAGATAATAGCGACAAAAGGCACCTCAAAGGTCTTGCATTCCAACGACATAAACGCCCAGGCGGTCCCGAAGATAAATGAAGGCAGCATGCAAATACCCGACCTCATAAGAAAGAACCGGATAGGGCTTATTATCAATACCCCGTCCGGCAAGAGAGACCAGCCCGACATGAAGTATATACGCAGTTTAGCGGTCACGCATGGAGTGCCTTGTATAACGACTCTTCAGGGAGCCCAAGCGGCGGTAAACGGCATAGAGTCTGTCTTGAAGAACGACTTTTCCGTTAAACCTATCCAGGAGTATATATCGGAAAGCGAGTATGCCAATGCCTAAATATATCTTTGTTACCGGCGGAGTAATATCGAGCCTGGGAAAAGGGATCGCCTGCGCTTCCATAGGCAGGATACTGGAAGCCCGCGGGTTAAAGGTCACTTTAATGAAATTGGACCCCTATATCAATGTCGACCCCGGGACGATGAACCCTTATCAGCACGGCGAAGTATATGTGACGGAGGACGGCGCCGAGACCGATCTGGACCTGGGGCATTACGAGAGATTCACCAACGCAAAGATCACTAAATTTAACAATGTCACTACCGGCCAGGTCTACAACGCGGTTATCTCCAAAGAGAGGCGCGGCGATTACCTGGGCAAGACGATACAGGTGATCCCGCACATCACCGACGAGATAAAAGGGCGGATCAGGAAAGTCGCCGAGGTCTCGTCCGCCGAGATCGTCATCGTAGAAATAGGGGGGACGGTGGGGGATATTGAGAGCCTGCCGTTTCTGGAGGCCGCCAGGCAGTTCAGGCTGGACGCCGGTTACGATAATACGCTTTATGTCCATCTGACATTAGTCCCGTATATCAAGGTCGCAGGCGAGATCAAGACGAAGCCTACGCAGCACAGCGTAGGGACGCTGCGCGAGATAGGGATCCAGCCGGATATACTGATCTGCCGGACCGAGAAGCCCCTTACGAACGAGGTAAAGGAGAAGATATCCCTGTTCTGTAATATAAGGAAAGAGGCGGTCATTGAGGCCAGGGACGTGGATTCTATTTATCAGGTGCCCCTTGTCTTTAAAGGACAGATCCTCGACGAGATCATCCTGAGCCACTTTAAACTGATCTGTAAATTTTCCGATTTGAAGGACTGGGAAGCGGCCGTTGTGGAGAGGACGCTTAACCCGAAGAACAGGACGCGGATCGCTTTTGTCGGCAAGTATATCGGCTTACAGGATGCTTATAAGTCCGTCTATGAGGCGCTGGCGCATGCCGGGATCGCCAATAATTGCAGAGTCGAGATCGAGAAGGTGGATTCCGAGGATATCGAGAGACATGGGCCGGCCGGCCTCCTGAAGGACGTTTCCGGAATACTCGTCCCCGGCGGGTTCGGGTACCGCGGCATTGAAGGCAAGATAAAGGCGATAAAATTCGCGAGGGAGAACAAGATACCCTTTTTGGGCCTTTGCCTGGGAATGCAGTGCGCGGTGATCGAATTCTCCCGCAATGTCTGCGGCCTGAACGGGGCGAATTCCACCGAATTTAAGGCGAAGACAAGGCATCCGGTGATAAGCTTATTGGAGGAGCAGGAAGGGATAAGTGATCTGGGCGGGACAATGAGATTAGGGGCTTATCCGTGCAGGATCGGGAAGAAGACGCTGGCGTATAAGGTCTACGGCAAGGGGCTGGTCCAGGAGCGGCATCGGCACAGGTATGAGTTCAATAATAAGTACAAGAAAAAATTAGAGAAGAAGGACATGGTCTTTTCCGGCATATACCCGAGGAAGAATCTGGTCGAGATAATAGAGCTGAAGGGCCACCCTTATTTTATCGCCGTGCAATTTCACCCGGAATTTAAATCCAAACCCGATAGGCCCCATCCTTTGTTCGGGGAGTTTATCAAAGCGGCCTTAGAGAGAGATCGGGCTTGACAAGCGCCCCTTTTCGTGCTATCCTTATTTAGGATAAAAAGCACAGCGTTTGTGCTTAAGATGTAAGAACAGAGACGTCCTTTTTAGCGGCAGAGTCGCGAAAAGGGCGTTTTTTCTTTTAGGACAATGGCGTTCAAAGCCGATCATATCGGCGGCGAACGCCATTTTTTTATGCAATCGAAAGGCGGTGAGCGGAGATGGATTTCCAGATACTCTACGGAAAGATATCCCCCAGATTAAAGAAGATCGCCAGGTACTATAACGGCCATCGGTTTTTCATCGACGAGGACGACCTATATCAAGAGATGTGCGTGTACCTTTGGGATAACTACAGGGACGGCATGCCAAGCGGCATAAACGAGCCCTATGTAATAAAGGGATGC
>JAGUXU010000010.1 GCA_020061685.1 Candidatus Omnitrophota bacterium | reverse complement strand
GAAGAGGCCGCCGCCGTATTAAAGGATTTCAGGCTGCCGAAGTTGAGGATGGAGTTTATAGAAGAAGGCGGCATTAAATTTATATTTGACTGCTATAATTCCAACCCCTCATCTATGGCCGGCGCCATAGAGACAGTAAAAAATATGAATACTTCCGGAAGAAAGATAGTGGTCGCCGGCGATATGCTGGAGCTGGGCGGGGAAGGTCCGGCTCTGCATAAGAAGATAGGAAGGCTTGCCGCCGGGGCCGGGGTGGATATTTTAATGGGTGTGGGCCCGCTCTCCGGGTTTATCCTGGAGGGCGCACAGGAGGAGGGTATCGGCGGAAAAGCCCTCCTCCGTTTTGAAAATTCCGTCGCTGCCGCAAAGGCGCTTAAGGATATATTGAAGGAAGGGGATCTTGTGCTCGTCAAAGGTTCGCGCGGAATGAAAATGGAGGAGATAAAAAGGTGTTTTACCACCTCTTGTACCCGTTAAGGGACCTGTTCTTCGGTTTTAACGTATTTAAATATATCACGTTCCGCGCCGCGGGCGCGGCCGTAACCTCGTTCCTGCTCTGCATGATTTTAGGCCCGGTGATAATCCGCAAGTTAAAGCAGTTCAAGGTCGGGCAGGTCGTGCGCGGCGAAGAGGCAAAGGGCATCTACGAGTTCCACAAGGACAAGGCGGGCACGCCGACGATGGGCGGGCTCCTGATAGTCACCGCGATCATCCTGTCCACCGTCCTGTGGGCGGACCTGACCAACAAATACGTCCTTCTGGCCATACTCTCTACGGCATGGCTCTGTGTGGTGGGTTTCGTGGACGATTACATAAAATTGTCGCTTAAGAGGTCCAAAGGCCTGACCGCGAGGTCAAAGTTCATCGGCCAGATCATACTTGGCTTCCTGATAGGGCTTTATATCTATTTCGACCCGCAGATAGGCGAGAACCTCGATATCCCTTTCCTGAAGAACGCGTTCGTCGACCTGGGTGTCTTTTATATCTTATTTACGATAGTGGTGATAGTCGGCTCTTCCAACGCGATGAACCTGACCGACGGCCTTGACGGGCTGGCGATAGGCTGCACGATAATGGTGGCATTGGCCTATACCGCCTTAAGTTATATGACCGGTAATTTTACGATAAGCGATTACCTCAATATCACTTATATACCGGGGACAGGGGAACTGGCGATCTTCTGCGCGGCCATCCTCGGGGCGGGCCTCGGTTTCCTGTGGTTTAACTCAAATCCCGCGGAGGTCTTTATGGGCGATACCGGTTCGCTGGCGCTGGGCGGGGCCATAGGTATCGTCGCGACATTCATAAAGAAGGAGCTGCTGCTGCTCTTAGTCGGTGGCATATTCGTGGCCGAGGCCCTGTCAGTGATCCTGCAGGTGGCCTCGTTCAAGTTATTCAATAAGAGGATATTCCTGATGGCGCCGCTTCATCATCATTTCCAGATGAAGGGATGGCCGGAGAACAAGGTGGTCGTGAGGTTCTGGATAGTGGCCGCGATATTGGCGCTCCTGAGCCTCTCTACATTAAAACTTAGATGAAGAACGGTCTCAAAGATAAGAAAGTCACGGTGGTGGGGCTGGCCAGAAGCGGCATGGCCGCGGCGCTTCTCTTAAAGAAGAAGGGAGCCGAGGTCAGCGCGACCGATCGCGGAGATTCAGGCGATCTAAGAAAGACCGCGAGGGCGCTCCGGGGCAAAGGCATCAAGGTAGAGATCGGCGCCCATACACGCGGGTTCGTCAAAGGCAAAGACCTCATTGTCATAAGCCCGGGGATCCCCGAAGGCTCGCCCGTGTTAAAATGGGCCGCCGAAGAGAAGATCCCTGTGATAGGCGAGATAGAATTAGGTTATATATGCTGCGAGGCGCCGATAGTCGCAGTTACGGGCACGAACGGCAAATCAACCACCACGACCCTTATAGGCAGGATATTAAAGAAGGCCGGTAAACACGCTGTCGTGTGCGGGAACATCGGCAATCCCTTCTGCGGCGAGATACCGAAGGTCAGGAAGGATTCGGTCGTCGTCCTTGAGGTCAGTTCCTTCCAGTTGGAGAGCATCAGGAGATTCAGGCCCCATGTCGCCGTAGTGCTTAACATCTCGCAGAATCACTTTGACAGGCACCCTGACTTAAAGTCGTATATCAACGCGAAGGCGCGCATCTTCGAGAACCAGGGAAGGAACGACTGGGCGGTCTTAAATTATGATGACCCGCTGGTCAGAGGGCTGAAGGCGAAGACGAAGGCCAAGACGGTATTCTTTTCCAGGAAGAGGGGGATCCCGGAGATGGTCTGCCGGCAGGAGGAACTCAAGATAAAGGGCGGGCACAATATCGAGAACGTATTGGCGTCTTTATGCGCGGCATCGATATTCGGCGTGAAGCCGGCGGCCGCGAGAGAAGCGCTGGTCGCTTTCAAGGGACTGGAACACAGGTTCGAGCACGTGGCCGAGATAGGCGGCGTGGAGTTTATAAACGACTCAAAAGGGACGACAGTCCTGGCGACCGTGATGGCGCTTGAGTCCTGCGATAAGCCCGTCATACTCATCGCGGGCGGGCACGATAAAGGCAGCGATTTCAGGAAAGCCAGGCCGGCCGTCGCCTCAAAGGCCAAGAAACTGGTCCTGATAGGGGAGGCGAAAGATAGAATAAGGAGGCAATTAAGCGGCACGGTCCCGGTCGTCGAGGCGGGTTCTCTGGAGGAGGCGGTAAGGAAGGCCTATTCCGAGGCGTATCCCGGCGACTGCGTTCTTTTGTCTCCGATGTGCGCGAGTTTTGATATGTTCAAAAATTTCGAGGAGCGGGGCAAGGCCTTTAAACAGGCGGTGAAAGGGTTATTGGGCGCATGAGGCAGTTAAGGATCAGATTGTTCATGATAACGGTCATCCTCCTTGCGGTGGGGGTGGTAATGGTCTACAGCGCGAGCGGGGTCAACGCCTATGAGACGATGAAAGACAGCGCGTATTATCTGAAACGTCATCTCATCTATCTGGTCTTGGGGGTCATGGCGTCACTGTGGATCATGTCCGTGGATTACAACGTGATCAGAAGGTACATCAAGCCCCTCCTGATAATCTCATTTCTTCTGCTGGTATTGGTCCTCATCCCGGGGATAGGCCGCGAGGTCGCGGGCGCGCGGCGCTGGTTCAGGTTTTCCATCTTGAGTTTTCAGCCGTCGCAGGTCGCGAAACTTGTCCTGATACTCTATTTCGCGGATGTCCTTTCCAGGAAACAGAGCGAGATAAAGAGTTTCGCCCGCGGGTTTATGCCGCCTATGATAATGCTCGGCTTGAGCGTGGGGCTGATATTGCTTGAGCCCGACCTCGGGACCGCCGTGGCGATAAGCATGGTCTCATTTATAATGCTCTTTGTGGCCGGGATAAGGTTATTTCACTTGCTTCCGGTCCTTGTCTCTTCGCTGCCGGCCCTGGCCGTTATAATCCTCGCCAAGCCGTACAGGATGAAGAGGATCCTCGCCTTTCTTGACCCATGGCAGGACCCGCAGGGGATAGGTTTCCAGATAATACAGTCATACATAGCGTTGGGTTCGGGCGGGCTCCTGGGGGTGGGGCTCGGACAGTCGCGGCAGAAATTACTTTATCTGCCGGGCTGCCATACGGATTTTATATTTTCTATAATAGGGGAGGAACTGGGGCTTTTAGGCGCCGTGGCGGTCATCGTTTTATTTATGCTCTTCGTGGGGCTGGGGATCAGGATAGCGTTAAGGTCGAGGGACCTATTCGGGCATCTGGCGGCCCTGGGGATAGTATCCATGATAGCCCTCGAGGCGCTCATAAATATAGGGGTCGCGACGGGCTCTATACCGACCAAGGGGCTCTCGCTCCCGTTTATAAGTTACGGCGGTTCG
>JAGUXU010000089.1 GCA_020061685.1 Candidatus Omnitrophota bacterium | reverse complement strand
GATCGGCGAATTAGTGTATAATGTATCCCGAGACAGCGGGCACACGATATGGGTCATGTTCCGCCTGAAGGCCTTCCCGGATATGCCTTTCGAGTTCGAGCAGAAATATTATCCTCCCAGTTTTGGCGCGTCGCAGCCCGGGGGAGCTAAATAAAAATGGAGATAGCATGAAGATAGCTGTAATAGGCGCAGGTTACGTAGGATTGGTTACGGCAGCGTGTCTTGCCGACCTCGGAAACGACGTCATATGTAACGATATAGACAAATCCAAGGTCTCAAAATTAAAACGCGGTATCGTGCCTATCTATGAGCCAGGCCTTGAAGACCTGCTTAAGAGGAACACCAAGGAAAAGAGGCTTTCATTTACGACGAACCTGAGAGATGCGGTGCGGAAAAGCGAGATCATATTTATCGCCGTGGGGACACCTCCGAAGGAAAACGGCGAAGCCGACCTGACGCATATAGAGACTGTCTGTAAAAATATCGCGCATTACATGAATTCATATCATCTGGTCGTGGAGAAGTCCACCACACCGGTGGAGACCGGGATGTGGATCAAACATACCCTTCAGGTCTACGCCCGCAAGAAAGTAAAATTTGACGTGGCGTCAAACCCTGAATTCCTGAGGGAAGGTTCCGCGATAGAGGATTTTATGCATCCGGACAGGATAGTAATAGGCGTTGAGACCAAAAAGGCAAAAGACATCCTGGTCGACCTCTATAAGCCGCTGGGGACCGAGATAGTCGTGACGAACATAAACAGCGCCGAGATCATAAAACACGCCTCAAACTCTTTTTTGGCGACGAAGATATCTTTCATCAACGCCGTCGCCAACATCTGCGAGAAATCCGGTGCGGACGTGGAAGAGGTTGCCAAGGGGATGGGGCTGGATAAGAGGATAGGAAGGGCTTTTCTGGACGCAGGGATTGGTTTCGGCGGATTTTGCTTCCCGAAGGACATAGAGGCCTTTATACATATCTCGGAAAAGTTAGGTTACGATTTCGAATTGCTCAAAGCGGTAAAGAAGATAAACGACCAGCAGAAGATTTCGCTGGTCAAAAAGATAGAGAAGGCTATCTGGAACATAAAGAACAAGACGATAACCGTTCTCGGGCTCGCCTTCAAGCCCAATACCGACGACATGAGGTTTGCCCCCTCGATAAAAATGATAGAGGCCTTAAAGGGGGAAGGGGCGAATATAAAGGCTTATGACCCGCAGGCGATGGCCAAAGCCAAGCTCTTACCCGAATTTAAGGGCGTGAAGTTTTGCAGGGACGCTTACGATGCGGTCAGGGGCGCGGATTGCGTCGTGGTAGCGACCGAATGGAACGAGTTCAAGGAACTTAACTTGAAGAGGATGAAGAAACTACTGAGGCAGCCGGTCGTCATCGACGGCAGGAATATCTATGAGCCGGAAAAGATGAAGGACCTGGGTTTCAGGTATTATTGCATAGGAAGGGCAAGGCAGGGATGATAGACGGCGTTAAGATCAAAAAATTAAAGGCGATACCGGATAACAGAGGCAGGCTTATGGAGATATTAAGGTGCGACGAAGATATCTTCGAGAAGTTCGGACAGGTCTATGTCACGACCGCGTTCCCGGGCATCGTCAAGGCATGGCATTATCATAAGAAGCAGGACGACCATTTCGTATGCCTTATGGGCAAGATCAGGCTGGCTTTGTACGATGCGAGGGAGGGTTCAAAGACCAAGGGGGAGGTAAACGAGTTCATCCTGTCCCTGGACGACCCTTTTATGGTGAAGATACCGAAGATGGTCTATCACGGTTTTAAGGGAATAGCCGATTCCGAATCGATGATACTGAACGTCCCTACGATGCCGTATAACCGTAATGAGCCGGATGAGTTCAGGGTGGACGCTCTTGAGAACGATATACCTTATGACTGGAGGAAATAGATGTCTTTACGAGGAATCATACTGGCGGGCGGGCTGGGAAAGAGGTTAGATCCATTGACGCGGATCACCAACAAGCACTTATTACCTGTCTATTGCAAACCGATGATCTATTATCCCATTCAGACGCTGGTGGACGCGGGCGTCCGCGATATATTGATCGTGACAGGAGGGAATAACGCAGGGGATTTTCTGCGGCTTTTGGGTAACGGGGCGGAGTTCGGCCTTAAACATATAAATTATACATACCAGCGGGGCGAGGGCGGAATAGCCGAGGCCCTGAACCTTGCCGAGCATTTCGCGCAAAACGATAAGACGGTCGTCATACTGGGCGACAACCTGATAGAGAAGAGCATAAAGAAATACGTCGAAGATTTTATAAAACAGGGCGAGGGCGCGAAGATCTTATTAAAGAAGGTGCTGGATCCCGAACGTTTCGGCGTCGCGGAGATAAAGGGCGATAAGATCGTAAAGATAGAGGAAAAGCCCAAGAGGCCGAGGTCCGATCTTGCCGTGACCGGGATCTATATGTACGATCCCAAGGTCTTTGAGATCATAAAGACGCTCAAGCCTTCCCGTCGGGGCGAACTTGAGATCACGGATGTAAATAACAGGTATATCGAATGGGGAGAGATGACCTTTGACGTCCTGGATGGGTGGTGGACGGATTGCGGGACGTTCGACTCGCTTCTTAGGGCCAATAAACTGGTAGCTAAAAAAGCGGATAAGGCGGATAAGTTATGCGAATCCTAGTCACCGGCGGAGCGGGATTTATAGGCTCGAATTTCATAAGATATATCTTGAATAAAGACAAGGATTGCGAGGTCGTGAACCTTGATAAGTTAAGTTATGCTGGGAATCTCGAAAATTTGAAAGATATCGAAAAAGACCCCAGGTACACCTTTATCAAAGGGGACATCTGCGATCACGAAGCCGTCGCCAAAGCGATGGAAGGATGCGATTATGTGGCGAATTTTGCCGCGGAGAGCCACGTTGACAGGTCTATCATCGATCCTTCCGAGTTTGTCATGACGAACGTCGTCGGCACCCACATCCTGCTGGAAGCGGCCCGCAGGGCCAAGATCCGAAGGTTCATCCAGATATCGACCGACGAGGTATACGGCTCTATCGAGAAAGGTTCTTTCCATGAGAATAGCCCGCTCTTCCCCAACAGCCCGTATTCGGCTAGTAAGGCCGGGGCGGAATTACTGTGCAGGTCGTATTTCATAACGTTCGG
>JAGUXU010000083.1 GCA_020061685.1 Candidatus Omnitrophota bacterium | reverse complement strand
TTGACGACCACCTTCTGCGCCTTGGAATCCAGCACTTTTAAGAAGGCTTTTCTGAAATCCGGCGATGAGTTGAAATTTATCTCGCCGTCCACATTCAAGACCACTACCTCGCCGACCTTCTTATCTTTTACTACCATGGTCCTTCCCTCCACTTAAGAATTTTACCATTTTTATCTCGTTTCCGCTATCATTAAATTTGACTTCATCCATAAGATTACGGATCAGGAACAGGCCGCGCCCTCCGTGCTTTAAGATATTGCTGTTCGAACGCGGGTCGGGGATATTGGCGTGATCGAAACCCTTTCCTTCGTCCCGGATGACTATCTCAAGCCTGCCGTCCCCGAATGAATAGCTTATGTGAACAGGCAGGTCTTTATTGCACTTATTACCGTACTTGATGGCGTTTATGATCGCCTCTTCGAGACAGAGCCGTATATCAAAGATAACATCTTTATCCAGCCCTAAGTCCTTGATGGAATCCAGCACCCTGGCAGAGGCCTGTTTTATAAGGCTGGGGTCGCTGGGTATCTCAAACCTTGGATCTGTCATTCTGCGGAGAAAACTCCTATCTTCCGGTACTTATCGTACCTTGCCTCTATTAACTTATCCGGGGCGATCGCGGAGAGTTCCTTTAAATATTTCGTGACGGACGCTTTTAGCGACTGCGCCATCGCCTGAGGATCCCGATGCGCACCGCCCAACGGCTCGGCTATAATCTCGTCTATTAAACCCAGATCGAGCAGGTCCTGTGCGGTGAGTTTAAGGGCCTTGGCCGCGTCAGGGGCCCTGGCCCTGTCTTTCCATAATATGGCGGCGCAACCTTCGGGCGATATAACCGAATAATAGGCGTTTGACAGGACGCATATCCTGTCGCCGATTCCGATACCCAGGGCGCCGCCGGAGCCGCCTTCTCCTATCACGATGACCACTATCGGCACCTTGAGCCTGGCCATCTCCATCAGATTGTAGGCTATCGCCTCCGCCTGGCCCCTCTCCTCTGCGCCGATACCAGGATAAGCGCCGGGCGTATCCACCAATACTATTATGGGGAGCTTGAACTTCTCTCCCAACTTCATCACCCTTATCGCCTTCCTGTAGCCTTCAGGATGAGCGGAGCCGAAATTGCGCATCAGGTTCTCTTTGGTGTCGCGCCCTTTCTGATGCCCCATCACGACGATCTTCTCGCCGTCGATCTTGGCGAAACCGCAGATCAAGGCGCGGTCGTCTCCAAAGACCCTGTCTCCGTGGATCTCCGTGAAATCCGTCATTATCAAATTTATATAATCTAACGTATAGGGACGCTTTGGATGGCGCGCTATCTGGACCCGCTGCCACGGCGTGAGGCTCTCGAAGACCTCGCGCTTGACCCTTTCTAATTTATCGTCGAGCTTCTTGATCTCCGAGGAAAGGTCTATCTTCTCGGAGGAGGTGAACTTTTTCAGCTCCTCTATCTTGCGTTCCAGTTCAAGGATGGGTTTCTCGAAATCTAAACCGGTTCCGTTCATAGGCCGGGTCAGTCCAGTATAGTGACTTCGGTACCGACAGGCACGATCACGTAAAGCTCCTCCACGTCGGCGTTAAGCATCCGGACACAGCCGGCGGTGACCTGTCTGCCGAGAGAAGCAGGGTCGGTCGTCCCGTGTATCCCGTAGCCCGGTTTTGATATCCCCAGCCAGCGCGTTCCCAGTATGTTCTCAGGGCTGCCTGCGGGAACAACCGCGCCCGCGGAATACCAGACGGGATCGACTAACTTGTTCTCTATCCTGAAAGTCCCGACAGGGGTCGAATTGTTCGAACCGGTCGATACCTTGTATGCCTTGATTATCTCCTCGTTCTCTTTCAGGTAGAGGACGTTCTGCGATTTGTCGACGACAACGCTGAACTTTGCCGTAACCACCTTAAGGCGCATACCATGCCTTATCTTGTCGCCGGAGATGCCGTTCGACTTCCTGATCAGGTCCACTGTCGTGCCGGACGCCTTGGCTATCTTCCCGAGCGAATCGCCGGCCTGCACTTCGTAAGTCTTGCTTGAAGTATCGACCAAGGGCGAGAAGAGTATCTTTATATTCAGGTCCTCAAGCTTCCCTTTTGCGTTCTTTACGATATCCAGATCCGGATAGGTCTCGAAGGCCTTCCTATAAGCGTCTCTGGCCTCTATCAACTTCCCCTGTTTCTCATAAAGGGACGCCAGGGAGACGTACGCCTGCCCCGCCCTCTTGCTCTGCGGGTACTCGGCTATCATCCTCTCGTACTCCTTTATCGCCTCGTCTACCTTAGCTTCCTTCTCAAGCGTCTTTGCGCTGTTCAATATAGCGCCTTCCTTAGAGCCGAAAGGGGCCGAAACGAAAATGACCACTATCACAATAAGAATAACTGCGGCCACGATGGCCGGTAATAACACTTTAAGCTTCATCTTTTAGATATCTCCCTTCTAGATCATTACCAATGCGGCGATCGCTATCCCGATGACGGAACCTACCAATACCTCGAACGGTGTATGGCCTATGAGTTCCTTTAACCTGTCTTCCTGTATCTTCCTGCGCCAATAGATATCTTCCATTATCTTATTGAGGATCTCAGCCTGCTGCCCGGTCGAGCGCCTTACTCCCTGCGCGTCGAAGGCTATGACGAGGGCAAATATCAACGTGGCGATAAAGACGGTAGAATTAAAACCTTCCTGGATGCCGACGGCGGTCGCGAGCGACATGACGCCGGCCGAATGGGCGCTGGGCATACCGCCGGTGCTCACGACCCATCTGAAGTTAAACCTCTTCTCTCTTACGCTATTTATCAGGATCTTGATGGTCTGGGCAGATACCCAGGCGATTAATGTGGCCAAAAAGACCTTGTTCTGAAAAACAGAAAAGACGGAATTGTCCATGTTTGGTTTTATATTATACTATAATTTACCGGCCTTGAATAATAAATTTTTGGTCAGGACTTGATAAGGGCGAGCGCCTCTGCGCGGGTCTTTTCGTTCTCGCGAAATACGCCCCTGACCGCGCTCGTCACCGTAGATATCCCCGGCTTCCTTAAACCCCTCATCGACATACAGAGATGTTCGGCTTCGATGACCACCATACAACCCCTTGGCTTTAATACTTTCATGATGACCTCGGCGATCTGGGTAGTCAACCTCTCCTGGACCTGCGGGCGCTTCGCCAGTATATCCACGGCCCTTGCCAGTTTGCTTAATCCCGTGACCCTGCCTTCTTTCGGGATATAGGCGATGTGGGCCCTGCCCAGAAACGGTAAAAGATGATGTTCGCAGACCGAATAGAGGGGTATCCCCTTAAGGAGAATAATCTCCTCGTGTTTCTGGTCCAGCACCACCTCCAGTTCTTTCGCCGGATCCTGCCTTATCCCCGAGAAGATCTCCTCGTACATCTCGGCGACCCGGCGGGGTGTATCCTGCAGATCCTTGCGCTGGGGGCTTTCTCCGACCGCCTCCAGTAACATGCCGACCGCTTTCATAATCTTCTTTTTATCCATCAACGCCCCCTTATTTTCCTATGCAAAATTGCGAGAAGATCCTGTTTAATATCTCGTCGTTTATGACCTCGCCCGTTATCTCGCCGATCGAACCCAGCGCATCCTTTAATTCAATCGCTGTAAGTTCGGGAGAAAGGTCTTTTTCGATAGACTCTATGGCGCGCTCCACCGCCCCGGAAGCATCCTTAAGCGCTTGCTTCTGTCTCAAATTCGTTATCGACCCGGTTTCCGCCGCCGACGCACGCCCGCTCCATACCGCCCTCTCCATCGCCTTCTTCAATCCGTCAATACCGTCTCCCTCTTTCGCGGAGACACCGACCGATACGTTTCCCTCTAACGGCCTCAAGTCTATCCTGCGCGGCAGGTCTGTCTTATTTATCACTAATATGCGGGGCCTGTCTTTGGTATCGGACAACAATATCCTGTCTTCGTCGGTCATATCCGCGCTCCCGTCAAGGACCAAGAGGATCAGATCGGCCTGCTCCAGGCGCTCCCTGCTCCTTAAGATCCCTTCCCTCTCGACCACATCTTCGGTCGGCGCTATACCCGCGGTATCGACCAGCCTGAACGGGATACCGTTTATGTTCGCAAGGTCTTCGATCGCGTCCCTTGTGGTGCCGGGCACATGCGTGACTATGGCCCTGTCGCGCTGTAAAAGCGCGTTTAAGAGGCTGGATTTACCGACATTGGGCTTGCCGCATATCACAGAGGTCAGCCCCTCTCTTAAGATAATGCCGCCTTCCGCCGATCCCAATAATTTTGCCAGATCGCCCTTTACGGCTTCCAGATGTCCTTTTATATCCGCCTCGGAGATTATCTCTATATCCTCTTCCGGAAAATCTATCGATGCCTCGATGTTAGCCGACACCCCCAACAATCTTTCCTTTATATCGTCAAGGCGCGATGAAAGCCGTCCGCTTAATTGGCCCAGGGCCATCCTTAACGACGCATCGGTCTTTGACCTTATGATATCCAGGACCGCCTCCGCCTGAGTAAGGTCGAGCCGGCCGTTAAGGAAAGCGCGTTTCGTAAACTCGCCGGGTTCGGCAAGCCGGGCGCCGCTGTCCAGGACAAGTTCCAGGGTCTTACGCAGGGGAATTATGCCGCTATGACAATTTATCTCTATCATGTCTTCCTTCGTATAACTCTTGGGCGCGCGCATCGATGTCAGGAGCGCCTCATCCACCACCGCTGCCTTATCGTAAATATATCCGTAATGCGTGCTAAAGGAACGGAAACCGGAAGGGCTTCCGCCTTTTTTGGACTTAAATACGAGGTCCGCTATCTTAACGGCGTCTTTACCGCTGATCCTCACTATCCCTATCGCGCCCTCTCCTATCGGCGTCGAGATAGCGGCTATCGTATCCTCTAGATCAATCTTTGACTGTCTTCTCATGCCCTATACCGTTCCTGTTTAAAAAATGCAGGGCTTCTCCGACGACAAATAACGAACCCGTGACAAGTATCAGGTCATCGGGCTTCGCCTGCCTGCGCGCCAACTCAACGGCCTCTTTGACATTGAATGTCAACGTTATCTTCTTTCCGTAATCCGGGAATCTTTTCTTTAACGCTTCCGGCGCCGCGGCGCGTTTCGTGTCCGACCGTGTAAAGAATATCTTATCCGCGAACGGAAAGAGGTTGCCGCCTATACCCTCTATATCCTTATCGCATGAAACACCGAAGACGAGTATCAGGTCCTTATAGGAGAATATCTTGCTTATCGCTTCCTTCAGGGCCCTTGATGAGGCTTCGTTCTGCGCCCCGTCGAGGATTATCCACGGGCACCTTCCGGCAACCTGAAGCCGCCCCGGCCAATCCACGCTTCTTATGCCGCTTGTGATATCATGGGAACATATAAGTATATCCTTAGAGCGCAACGCCTCTATGATCCCGATAGCGCAAGCCGCGTTGACTACCTGATGCCTCCCTAAAAGCGGGGTCGTGAGCAGGGTGTAATCTCCGAATATCCCGCGCACGTTGAAGGTCTGGCTCTCCGGGTTTGCGGTAAGCGGCTCGTAAAATATGTCCTTTCCGACCTCATATAATCTGGCGTTCTTATCTACAGCGGCCTTGCGGATACAATTCATCACAGCGGCGTTTTGCTCCGACGCTACGACTACGCAGTTATTCTTTATTATCCCGCACTTCTCCTTCGAGATGGCCTCAAGGGTCATTCCCAGTTTATCGGTGTGGTCAAAACTTATAGGGGTGATCCCGGCTACAAGGGGATTGACGACGTTCGTGGCATCAAGCCTGCCGCCCATGCCCACTTCCAGGACCGCTATCTCGACCTTCTTGATACTGAAGAACAGGAGCGCCAGCGCCGTATAGACCTCGAAGAAAGACGGCGAGCCGAACTTCGATGCTTTCGTGAATCTATCAAGGAATGACTTTATCCGGGCGACCAGCGTGGCGACCTCCGCCTCTTCTATGCTCCTCTCCTTGGGAAAGGAAATCCGTATCCTCTCTTTGAAATCTATAAGATGCGGCGAGGTATAGAGCCCGACCTTGCGGCCGCTTTCCTTTAATATGGAATATACGAAGGCACAGGTAGTGCCTTTGCCTTTAGTGCCCGCGATGTGTATTGATTTAAAATTCCGCTGGGGATTTCCGAGGCCGTCTAAGAGGGCCTCCATCCTGCTTAATTTGACCGCATCGCGATATTTATAGGAAGGGATCTTCTCGTAATCTACGAACGACTCTAAATATTTTAACGCCTCTGCGTAAGTCATCTTCGGAAAGGTTAATGTTTAAAATGTCTGACTTCCGTAAAGACCATGGCTATACCGGCCCTGTCGGCTGCCTTTACCGCCTCTTCGTCCCTGATGGAACCGCCGGGCTGTATTATAGCCGCGATCCCGGCCTTTGCCGCCGCCCGGACCGAGTCCGGCTTAGGGAAGAAGCCGTCGCTGGCAAGGCATCCGCCTCTGGCGGACTTCCCGGCCTTGTTTATCGCTATCTTTACCGAATCCACGCGGCTGGGTTGGCCGCCGCCGATCCCTATCGTGTGTTGGCCTTTGGCGACGACTATAGCGTTGGATTTGACGTGCTTGGCCGCCCTCCACGCGAAGAGAAGCGACCCTATCTGGTCCTTCGACGGTTTCTTCTTTGTCATGACCCTTAGATCATCCGCCGTTATATCCAATTCATCCTGTTCCTGTATGAGCATACCGCCTTCGATCTTCTTCACATCGCAGGAATAGATGCCGGGCTTCGCTCTCCCGGACATATCCTTAAATTCTATTATCCTTAAATTCTTCCTCTCCTTTAAGACCTTAAGCGCTCCGGCATCGTATCCGGGGGCGATTATGCATTCCAAAAAACCGGAGCCGTAGATCTCCTTGGCGGTCTTCGAGTCCACCCTTCTGTTTAAGCCCACTATGCCGCCGAAGGCGGATAGGCTGTCGCACCGGAAAGCGTCTCTATAAGCGGCGCGTAGAGTGCCCGATGAGGCCACTCCGCACGGAGAATTGTGCTTTACCACACAGGCGCAGGGAGAATCGAAGTCCTTTATTATCCGCAGGGCCGCATTCAGGTCCAGGAGGTTATTGAACGACAGTTCCTTGCCATGCAATTGCTTCATCGCGGCAAATCCGCGGCGCGGCCTCACCGAATCCGCGTAGAAGGCGGCTTCCTGATGGGGGTTCTCGCCGTAGCGCAGGCCCTGCGCTTTCTCGAATACCATATGCAGGACCTCCGGAAAATTATCGCGGGCCGAAAAACGCGACCTCAAAAACTCGTGTATCTTCGCGTCATAGCGGGCGGTATGCCCGAACGCCTCGACCGACAGCGCCGAGCGCGTCTCGTCGGACAGGGTAGCGTCATTCCTCTCAAGCTCCGAAAGAATCTGCGGATACCTGTCGGGATTAGAGACGACCGCTACATCTTTGAAGTTCTTCGCGGCGGAACGGATCATGGCGGGGCCGCCGATATCTATCATCTCAACGGCGTCCTCAAGCCTGACCTTCGGCTCCGCTATCGTCTCCTCAAACGGATAGAGATTGACCACAACCAGGTCTATCAGTCCTATCTTATGCCTTCTGGCCTGCGACATATGTTCGGCGATGCCGCGCCTTGCCAGTATCCCGCCGTGTATCTTTGGATGCAGGGTCTTTACCCTGCCGCTTAATATCTCGGGAAAGCCGGTCACGTCCGAGACGGCACGGATCTTTACGCCGCGGCTCCTTAAGAGCTTTGCCGTTCCTCCGGTAGAAATGATCTCAATGCCCAGCCTCTTAAGGCCCTTGGCGAACTCCACTATCCCCCGCTTGTCGGAGATACTGATAAGCGCCCTCTTGATCTTTGCCATTATGGTCTTTCCTCCTAAGGATGGTCTTTGTAGGCCTTTATTTTACCAGATGGGCTTTTTTAAGGCAAGGGATAAAAGGGGTGGTCGATCAGTATTTGAGGAGGTTAAGCTGCTGCCTGTAGAGGCCGATCTCCTTCTTGCCCTTAGCGATCTCTTCCTCAAGGACCGGCAGCTGGCGGGTCAGATCGCCGAGATTCTTTTGCCACTTGGCTTCCTCTTCCGGGGAAAGCCCTAATTTCTTGTTCTCGACCACCTTCCTGGTCTCCTTGAGGGAACTCTTGAACGTATTAAGCAGTCCTTCTTTGTTCTTTAATATCGTGTTTAATTCGGCTAATTTCAGGTTTATCTTCTGCCTTTCGGGGTCTAACTGAGCGGCCAGCTCGCGGATCTGGGTGTAATTCTGCCTTCGTATCCCCTTGAGCTCCTCTTCCAGCTCCATGATCTTCGAGTTTATCTCGGCCTGCTTATTCCTGAAATCGGCCTTTAGCACGTCTATCTGGGAATCTATCTGCGCCTTCTTCGCCAGGACCTCTTTAAACGACGGGTCAAACTCGAGAAGCCCCTTCTTTACCGCCTCCATATCCTGTTGCTGGCCGCAACCGGCCAGCGAAAGAAGAGCCGCCAATAACGCGATTAATAATAAAAGAAAGTCCTTATCTTTAATCATCGCCTGAAGACGTTATGCGGCCGTCTTGGCCTCTACCGTCTTTACCTCTTTCTTGGCCTGTTTATTCCGATCGGGCACGATCCGCTGGATCTGGCCCTCTTCCGCCGGTTCATAGTAGGTAAATATGTTTCCGGCATAGTTTCTTAGCGTGAACATCCCTTTGCCCTGCGAGATCACGTAAT
>JAGUXU010000137.1 GCA_020061685.1 Candidatus Omnitrophota bacterium | reverse complement strand
GGCTCCGGCAGATCCCCTAATCTCTCTATGTTCTCTTTGACCCACTTCTTATAGGGATTTGCCGACGAGACTTTGCCTTTGAGCTCCCTGTCGTCTATTATGCGGCCTTCGGCGGTATCGATCAAGAACATCTTCCCGGGTTGAAGACGCCCCTTGATCAGGATATCTTCTGCGGGGATCTCGAGGACACCGGCCTCGGAAGCCATCACCACCGTATCGTCATTCGTGATGACATAACGCGCCGGACGCAGGCCGTTCCTGTCCAATGTCGCGCCGATATACCTTCCGTCGGTAAACGCGACCGCCGCCGGCCCGTCCCACGGTTCCATAAGGCAGGCGTGATATTCATAGAAATACTTCCTGTCCTCGTCTATCTGGTTGTTGTCCTGCCACGCCTCAGGGATCAGCATCATCATCGCGTGCGGCAACGAACGTCCGTTCAAGACAAGAAGCTCCAGCGCGTTATCGAGCATCGCGGAGTCGCTTCCGCCCGGCACGATCACCGGAAACAATTTCTTGATGTCATCTCCGAAGGCACCGCTCTTCAAGAGGCCCTGCCGCGCCTTCATCCAGTTGATATTCCCGCGCAGTGTATTGATCTCTCCGTTATGCGCGAGGAAACGGAAAGGCTGCGAAAGGTCCCATGTCGGAAAAGTATTGGTGCTGTAACGGGCATGGATGAGCGTGAAGGCGCTCTCCAGGTCGCGGTCCCTCAGGTCAAGGAAGTAATCTTTAAGCTGGGCGGACATAAGCAGGCCCTTATAGCTTAAGGTCCTCGAGGACAACCCCGTTATATAGAAATACTTCTTCTGCTTAAGGGAAGAGTCGCGGACGAGGTTCTCTATCCGTTTCCTTGCCACGTATAGTCTGCGCTCAAAGGATAACTCGTCTTTTATCGAGGCGGGCTTTCCCGCAAAGACATGCTTTATGACCGGCTCGGTATCGCGCGCGGTCTTTCCTATCATTGAGTCGTCTACCGGCACGTCGCGCCAGCCGAGGAAGACCAGCCCCTCCTCCTCGGTTATCTTCCTGAATTGATACTCGCAGAACTCCCTTTCCTTATTATCCGTCGGGAGAAAGACCAGCCCCGCGCCGTATTCCCCGGCAGGAGGCAGGCGCAGGCCTATCTTGGAGCATTCCTTGCTTAAGAACTTATGCGGCACCTGTATGAGGACGCCGGCCCCGTCTCCGGTCTTGGGGTCCGAACCGGTAGCGCCCCTGTGCATGAGGTGCTCGAGCGCAAGGATGCCCTTTTCCACTATCTCGTGGGACCTTTTGCCCTTTATATTACAGACGAATCCTACGCCGCAGCTGTCGTGCTCAAACTGCGGATCGTAGAGACCCTGTCTTTCGGGAAAGTGCCGGTATCTCATTTGAATTTCCCCGCATCTATATCTAATTTCTTCATCTTCGCATGCAAGGTGTTGCGGTTGATCCCCAACAGCCTCGACGCCTCAAATTGGTTGCCGGAAGAGCGCTCCAGCGCCTTCTCGATCAGTATCTTTTCTACGCGCCCCACCACTTCCGCATAGATCTCGCCCTTGTTGGCTGTCATGAAATATTCCTCTATCTTATCGATACTGTCGTACTGCTGCGCCATAACTACCGCCCCTTTATCGCGAATTGCCTAAATTTTAGGCATCCGGAGGTAAAAATAAAAGACGTCCAAAACACGACTCTGTTTTGAACGTCTTCGTTCCCTTCTTACTCTATATATATCATAAGTAAGAATCGGCCTATTTTGGTAACCTCGTTTTTACCCTATCGCCTCGCTTCCTTTTTCGCCTGTCCTTATTCTAACACATTCCTGCAGGTCCAGTATAAATATCTTTCCGTCCCCTATATTGCCCGTCCTCGCTCCGCCGGTGATCGCCTCGATAGCCGGCTTTGCGAAATCCTCGTTAACTGCGATCTCGAGTTTTACCTTCTTAAGCAGGCTTCCGGCCTCCTTGTGGCTCCTGTAGACTTCGGAGATGCCTTTTTGGCGGCCGCGGCCCATAACGCTCGAGACCGTAACCAGATGTATCTCCTTATCTTCAAGTCTCGTCAACACCTCGTCAAGCCTGTCCGGCTGGATTATCGCTACTATATATTTCATGGTCATCCCTCCTTATTCCAAGACCGTGTAACCGGCTTCACGGTGCTGGGTGAGATCTAAACCGATGCGCTCATCCTGCTCGGATGCGCGCACGCCCATTATGGCGTTAAGGACCTTTAATATCACAAAAGTCATGATAAACGAATAGACGGCCGTGACGATGACAGCTTTGATCTGGATAAAGAACTGCGCAGGGTTTCCGTAAAATAACCCGTTCGCGCCGGCTGAGTTTACCGCTTTTGTCGCCCAGAGGCCTGTCGCCAAGGCGCCCCACATACCGCCGATCCCATGGACGCCGAAGGCGTCGAGCGAATCATCGTATCCGAATTTCACCTTCAGTATTGCAACGGCCATGTAGCAGAATACCGATACGCCGATGCCGATCCATATCGCGCCGACCGGGTTGACAAAACCCGAGGCCGGCGTTATCGCGACAAGGCCGGCGACAGCGCCGGTAATCATGCCTAAGACCGTGGAGCGGCGATTAAATATCCAATCCAGGAGCGCCCAGGTGAGGCCCGCGGACGCGGCCCCTATGTGAGTGACCACAAAAGCGCTCGTCGCTAAACCGCCTGAACTAAGGGCGCTTCCGCTATTGAACCCGAACCAGCCGAACCACAAAAGGCCCGCACCCAACACAGCGAAGGGCAGGTTATGCGGCGGCGAGATCTTATCGGGATAACCCTTACGCTTGCCCAGGACCAAAGCGCTTGCCAACGCCGCGACACCGGCGTTGATATGAACGACTGTGCCGCCGGCGAAATCGAGCGCTCCGTCAGCCCTCAAAAATCCGCCGACACCCCATACCCAATGCGCCACAGGGTCATAGACGAGCGTGGCCCATAAAAGCGAAAAAACGCAGAAAGTCGAGAATTTCATCCTCTCGGCGAATGCCCCAAGGATCAGGGCGGGCGTGATTATCGCGAACATCGCCTGGAATATCATGAACGCCTGATGTGGAACGGTAGCGGCGTATGCCGGATTCGGTTCAAGGCCCACGCCTTTGAGCCCGAACCAATCGAGGCTTCCTATGATGCCTTTGATATCCGGACCGAAAGCAAGGCTATAACCGAACAGCACCCACTGTATGGTTATAAGGCACGTTATCATAAAACACTGCATTAAGACAGAAAGGACGTTCTTCCTGCGCACGAGCCCGCCGTAGAAGAAGGCCAGGGCCGGCGTCATCAATAATACGAGCGCCGACGAGGTCAAAAGCCACGCGGTATCGCCCGTATCGACCTTGGGCGCGGGCGCCCCCTCTTCAGCCGCGACGACCGTCGCGGCCAGCGTAAACAACAAGAAAGCCGCGAAGAACCAAAACGGACTTCTCTTAAAAAATGCCTTCATCTCTTGGCCCTCCTTATTTACCTTTTTTGAACATCTTGCTGAACACATCAAAGTCTATGTCAAATTGTATAGTGACCGTATCGGCGAGATTGCGGTTGTTGTACCGGTCAAAACCGATGATCATCGAGACATTGTCCGAGAACTTCCACGAACCGCCGAAATTCCACGAGCCGTAGGAGCTCCTTGTCCCCTGATACTCAACACAGACCCAAAGCTTGTCCGAGATCTCGCTCATGGTCCTTTCCCAGGCGCCGAAGAAACCGTCGTTATCCTTTTCTCCGTCCTCATTTAAAAGCAGCTTATCGTTACCGTTGAAGTATCCGGCCGAGAACCTTCCTAAATTGAGACCTCCGGCTTTGAAGGTCTTAGCGACCTTTCCGTAAATAAGATTAAAATCGGTCCTGTCTTTTTTTGTCCCTATATCGTAGGCGCCCACAGCCAGGGCGGGGAACCATTCGCCAAATGCATCTTCAGGTATCCCACCTTTTGCGTTAAAATACATCGGGTAATCATCCAGGTCCCCGAGCCCTGTCTTGTGGTCGAATCCCGCTTCCACATTGAATTTCTCGAAAGGCAGTATCCCGACGGTCAAGCCTTCGTTAGTGATCGTATCGGGCCTGTTTCCGGCAGAATCCCTCTCCGTCGGCAGATATAGATCGCCGGTTATGTGAAACACCCCGAAGGCCTGCACATCGGTCGACGGCGCCCAAATATGGGTCGTAGGCGTGGCGAGGCACGGCGAATTGACGGACAAAATAAACAAAAACAGCGGTATACAAAACAGATATCTCATTTTCTTACGCCTCCTTTTTTTACGCTTCTTAAATCAACCTTGGATTGTAGATCTCTTTTATCTCCGCTGATCTGTCGACTCCAATGTCGTCAAAAGCGTCTGCCCCTGCTTTGCAGATCGGGCAGCTCTTAGGCGGCGCCTGCCTCTCTGTGATGTAACCGCACTTTGCGCACCTGAACTTGCTCTCTAGCTCTTTCTGCTTCATCGCTAGCCTGGCTCCTGTTCTATTCTTGCACTGATAAGTATAATGACGAATGTTAAATCCAGATTACGGGCAGATTAAATCTCGATTAATTCTCGGAGTGCTTTTTTGCCTGAAATTTAGGCGATGAACTTGTAGCCGATATTGCGGATGGTATCGATAAAGGTATGTTTTCTGTCTTCGATCTTGCTGCGGAGGCGTCTTATGTGGACATCCACTGTGCGGGTACCGCCGTAATAGTCATATCCCCAGATCTTGTCGAGCAGTTGGTCGCGGGAATAGACCCTTCCTTTGTTGCTGGCGAGAAATTTCAATAGTTCGTATTCTTTATACGTCAATTCCACCTTGCTGCCGTTCAATGTCACCTCGTACTTGGCAACATCTATTATCAGGTCCCCTATCTTGATATGGTCTTCGGAGTCGGTAGGCATGGCCTTCTTCAATACGGCTCTCAGGCGGGCGGCCAATTCCTTGCCGTTTGCCGGCTCGAATATGAAATCGTCTATGCCCTGAACGCTGTCTAATATTCCGACGCCGTCTTCCGGCAGTAGGGCGAATATCGGCGTTCCCCTGAGGAATCTGTCTTTCTTAAATTTGTGGAAAATAAATTGGGCGTCCAGATCCCTCGGCGACGTAAAATCGAGCAGGACGAGGTCCGGGCGCCTCTTAAGCGCCTCCTCGTAGGCGGCCTGCGCTTCAGGTTCCTCGACGGTCACAACCTGATAGTCGGCGTCCTTTAGCGCCCTTTTGGCGCGAAGCAGGCTCTCGTCTTCTATGCCTATGATTAATATAACGCTCATACCTTTATGGCGGATATCGCTATGCCGCTATTATCGGCGAGCGAGACCGTTTCGGACCTGTCTATTATCAGCGTCTTCTTTGCTTCTATAGCGATGCAGGCGGCTTTTGCCTCTATCATTGAGCGTATCGTCTGGGGCCCGATGACCGGTATATCGAATTTCATATTCTGTCGCGGGCGGGCTACTTTTACCACTACGCCGCCCGGACCGGCCAGGCGAGCGCCGCGCCTTATCATGGCATCTGTCCCTTCAATATCTTCGACCGCGATGACCGCTTTATCCTTTACGAATACCGATAACCCTATATCAAGTCCCGCTATTTCCCTGGCTATCTTGGCCCCGAACTTTATATCTTCTTCCTGTTCTTTTGAGGGCCGCGTCCCTGTCAGGACGCCCTCTTCGGGTAAAAGGTCCTCAAGAAATAACGTCGAATCAAGAAGCTCGACGCCCGCGGATCGCAATGTCGCGGTTATGACCGAAAGTAGGGTATCGTCCCTCTTGTCCAGGGCTTTGACGAGGATGGATTTCATCAGGCCGTCTATCTTAAGGGCCTCGTTAAATATGCGGGATTTTGTTATGCCGCCGGCCATCACGGCCTTTTTTATGCCCTCGGATCTAAATATCTCAAGGGCCTTACCTAACTCACCGAGGTTTACCCAGAAAAATTTGTCGACGAGAGCCCGCAGCTCGGGCTTGGTCTCGCCCTCTATGCCTATGGCGACGATCTTAAGGCCCTTGGCCTTAGCGGCCCTGGCAAATAAGACGGGATATTCGCTCTTTCCGGCGATGAGACCTATTGTTTCCATATTTTTTATCTAGATATGCCCCGCTTGGAAGCGCTGACGAATTCTATCAAATAGTTTACCTCCGGGGATTTCGGGACCTCTGATTTTATCTCATCTAAGGCATGGGATATCGTAAGCCCGGAGTTAAACAATATCTTGAAAGCTTTCTTGAGGTAAGTCCGTGATTCCTGCGGTATGCCGGCCCTCTCGAGCCCGACGGTATTCAAACCGTAAACCTTTAACGGATGTCCGTCGCAGTTCGAATACGGCGCGACATCCTGAACGACCTTTGAGCAGCCGCCTATTATGGCGAGCCGTCCTATGCGTACGAATTGGTGTATGCCGGTCAATCCACCGATAACTGCCTTCTCCTCTATCGTGACGTACCCGGCGAAAGTGCCGCAATTAGCGATGATCGCTCCGTCCTTGATGATACAGTCGTGCGCTACATGTGAATATGCCATCAGCAGCACCTTGTTCCCTATTACGGTGGAGGAATCCTTCGCCGTCCCAAGATTGATGGTGACATACTCGCGTATGATATTGTCGTCGCCGATCCTGACGTAGCTCTTCTCTCCCTTGTATTTCAGGTCCTGCGTTACCGAGCCGATCACGGCACCCGTGAAGATCCGGTTACCCTTGCCTATAGTCGTGTGGCCTTCTATAACGGCGTGCGCGCCGACGACGGTCCCGCTTGCGATATCTACGTTCGGACCGATAAAAGAATAAGGGCCGACTTCAACATCGTCGGCCAATTTCGCTTTTTTATCTACGATAGCTGTGGGATGGATCTTCATCTTATAAAAAGACCTATTCTGCGGCCTCTTCTCCGCCGACCAGGGCAAACATAAGCTCCCCTTCGGCCACGACTTTTCCGTCGACCGTGGCTAACGCCTTGACCTGGACGGTCTTGGACCTTAATTTCATGACCTCCGCCTCCAGGACAAGCTGGTCTCCGGGGACTACCGCTTTCCTGAATTTCACCTTGTCCATGGACATGAAGAAAGCGTATTTTCCGAGGTTCTCGCGTTTGTTCAGCATCATGATGCCTGCGACCTGAGCCAGCGCTTCCATTATCAGCACGCCCGGCATGATAGGCCTGTTCGGGAAATGGCCGGGAAAGAAGAACTCATTTACCGTGACGTTCTTGATCCCGACCGCGCGCTTGTCGTCTTCCAGTTCTATCACTTTATCCACCAGAAGGAACGGATATCGGTGAGGCAATATTTTCTTGATATCATTTACGTCCAGCGGCGTGCCGACGATACCCGGACCCTTGGATTCGATCGCGCCCGCGCGCATACGCTCCTGCTGTTGCCTTATCTTCTGCAGGAGCCTTAAGTTCAGGGAGTGGCCCGATTTTACGGCGATGATATGCCCTTTTATCGGCATGCCCAAGAGATACAAGTCGCCGAGCAGGTCCGAGACCTTATGGCGCGCGAATTCGTCATCGAATCTCAACTTATTCTTTATGACACCGTCCTTGCCCACGACAAGCGTATTCTCCCAGTTCGCCCCTTTACCCAGGCCCTGTTTTCTTAATTCTTCCGCTTCTTTCTCAAGGCAAAAGGTCCTCGTCGGGGCTATCTGTGTCTCGAAAGTCTCGGGTGTAATGACGACCGATACATACTGGGACTTGAGCAAGGGATGATCGTAACTCAACATGTAAGATATCCTGAACTCCGAGGCCGGCAATACGGCCAGGACCGTCTCGTTCTCCTCAAGCCATATCGGGTCTTTTACCTGGAAAGATTTTTTCGGGGCCTGCTGTTCTTCTATCCCCGCTTTGCGTATCAATTCGACGAAAGGCAGGGCCGAACCGTCCATGCCCGGCACCTCGGGGCCGTCGATCTCAACCTTCAGGTTGTCTATCATCAATCCGCATAAAGCCGACATCAGGTGTTCGATGGTATGGACCTCGGCGCCGTCGCAACCCAGGGAGGTCCTGCGCAGCCTGCGGCTCGGTTCCATCACATTGGCTATGTTTGCCTTGATCGCCGGCGCGTTGGGTAAATCCGTCCGGATAAAATTTATCCCTGAATCCGGCGAAGCCGGAAACAGCCGCATCCTGACTCTCTCTCCGGTATGGAGGCCTATGCCCTCTAGCCCGACTTCTTTCTTTATCGTCCGCTGCAGGTCCATGATTTACTTTGTCTTCTCTCCGAGTTTCTTTACCGCCTCAAAAAGTTCCGGTAACCTCTGTATGAACGCGTTTATCCGTTTTGCCTGCTCGTGAGGTTTCGCGGGATAACCCGAGACGCATGTATCCGGCGGGACGGACTTAGTAACGCCCGCCTGAGCCGCCAGGACCGCGTTATCGCCTATGGTTATGTGTCCGACGAGGCCGGCCTGGCCTGCGATCGTGACGTTCTTTCCTATTACCGTCGAACCCGATATCCCGGCCTGGGCTATGATTATGGAGTTCTCTCCTACTTCCACATTATGCGCGATCTGGACGAGGTTATCGATCTTTGTTCCCCTGCTTATCAATGTCCTTCCGAAACGCGCCCTGTCTATCGTGACGTTCGCGCCTATCTCGACGTCATCTTCTATCACAACGGTGCCGATCTGCGGGATCTTATGATGGGTACCCTGTACGGTCGCGAAACCGAACCCGTCGCTGCCTATCACGGTCCCCGAATGGATGATGACCCTGTTGCCTATCTCGATCTTCTCCCTGATGACCACATTAGGATAGATAAGGCAATCGCTTCCTATCTTGGTGTGGTGGCCGATATATGTCCCGGCATATATTATCGTCCTGTCGCCTATCTCGGCACCGTCATCCAGGACGACGTACGGCTGCAGCGCCACGTCACGGCCCAATTTTACGTTCTTGCTGACCACGGCGGCGGGATGAATACCCGAAGGGTATTGCAGTTCGTCCGTCATCAATAAAGAGATTATCTTGGCAAATGCCAGGGAGGGATTATCCGTACGGATTATCGGCTTCGGCGCATTGGTTATGTCACGCGACGTTATTACGGCCGCGGCCCTCGTCGTCTCCATAAGATGGATGTATTTCGGATTCGCAAGAAAAGTGAGGTCCCCATCTACCGCCTCTTTTATGCCGCTGATCCCGGTTATGACGGCGTCTTCATCACCTAAGACCTCGCCGTCAATTAATCGGGCAATCTCCTTTAAGGTCTTGCGTATTGCCCCTGCTGATTCCGACACTTCCTATCTTTTTCCTTTAGCGTATTTATCGTTTAATGTCTTCAATATGCTGTTAGTCAGGTCATCGCCTTCCTTGCCATATAAGACCGCGCGGCTGTCAAGGATCAGGCTATACCCGTCTTTCTTGCCCACCGTATCGATGGTATCTTTTATCTCCTTTAAGATCTGGCGGGCCATATCATCCCGTTCTTTCCTAAGGGCATCCCTGGATTCCCTGTCGAAATCCTGCAATTTCTTGATCTTATCGTCTATCGCCGTCTGCTTGGCCTCTTTTCCCTTATCGCTCATTAATTCCAATTCGTCTTTTAATTTCTTGATCTCCGCTACCAGCTTGTCCCTCTCGGTCTGCTTTGCGTTCCCCTTGTTCTCAAGCTGCTTATCGAGGTCTTTTGTCTTGTTGTACTCGTCAAATATCTTGGTAAGGTCCATATGGGCGATCTTCCCGTCAGCCGCAAAAGCCGCATTGGCCGCCCCCAAGAATATGGAAGCCAGGAATAATATCGCTATGGCCCCTGAAATTGCAGATCTCATCAGTGTTTCTCCTTTCTTTTTTAAAAAGCCCTGCTTAAACTGAAATGTATCCTTCCTTTTTTCTTCTGCCAACTGTCGACCTTTAGCGGGTAACCGTAATCCAGCTTGACGGGCCCCACGGGCGTCTTGATCCTTACGCCTGCTCCCGTACTGTATTTATATCCGCCTTGGCCGAAATCGCCTTCTTTTTCCCAGACGTTACCCGCGTCAAAGAATACCGCCCCTTTTAAGAACTCAAATACGGGAAACGTGTATTCGGCGCTTCCGATAAGCATCGCCTCGCCGCCTAAGGGGTCGTTCGTGGCAGGGTCCCTCGGTCCTATCGACCTCTCCTTAAAACCGCGGATCGAGTCCGCCCCGCCCGCGAAGAACCGCTCATATATGGGTACGCTGTCTGAATCTCCGTAGGCGCCCACCGCGCCCGCACGTAAACTCAGCTCTATGACGTGTTTTTCGACCGGTGGAATATACAGGGTACTAAACCCGTACCATTTTATAAAATCTTTGTCCCCTTGGAATGGTCCGCCGGCACCCTCTACCGAACCGAATAATCTATAACCCTTGGTGGGGCTGTAACCCGAATCCGTCGTATTTCTCGTCAATCCAAGCGTCAGACTGGAGATGTTGTTAATGCCGGCTTCCTTTCTTAAATCGTTGGTAGCCTGATCGTCGACATCGGAGATCCTTACCTCCTCTAGGCGGTATGTCATATCCGCCCTGTCATAGTCGTCAAATTCCTTGCCGAACCTCAGGGCACCGCCACGCCTGCGCTCATTATAACCGTAACCTATGCTCTTGTTCGCCAGGCGCGTGTTCTGATACAGGTCAAACCCGAACAGGTATGGATAGCCGAATATCCACGGTTCGGTAAAACTCAGGAGATAATCCCTTCTTGTCGTTCCTAATTCCGCCCTTAAGACTAATTGTTGGCCGCCGCCGGTAAAGGTCGGAAAGTTCAAGATGTCGAAATTGCGCTGTGTAACCTGGACAAATCCGACCAGCTTGTCGACGGTCGAGAAACCGCCGCCGAACGAAAATTCGCCTGTCTTGGTCTCCTTGACGTCTACTACGAGATTGGCCTTATTCGGGGCCGAACCCTTTTCCGTATCGAAAGATATGTCTTCAAAATAGCCGAGATTATACAGCCTCTCCTTTGAACGCTGGAGCTTCTTGCCGTTAAAGACCTCGCCCGGACGCAACCTTATCTCTCTTCTTATTACTTTATCTTTAGTCCTTGTATTCCCTTTTATCTCGACCCTCTCGACGTAAGTCAATTCGTTCTCCACGATGCCATAACTGACGTCTATATTCCCTGTCGAAGGATTTAGGGACGATCCCGGTTTTACCGTAGCGTATATATAGCCTTTCTCAAAATATAGCCCCTGGACCGCGTCGGCATCATTCCGCAGCCCTTCCTGGGAAAAAGGCTTTCCCGAAGCCATCTTCAGGGACTTTCTTAAATCTTTTTCGGAGATCACGGAATTCCCGGATATGGCGATGGTCCCGACGTAATATCTCTTGCCTTCATCGACTTTTATATTTATCCGGAGGTATTTGCCCGCATCGTCATATTTAAGTTCCGGCTCAAGCCTGGCGTCCAGATAGCCCTGGGCCTCATAAAAGGCCTTTATCTTATCCAGGTCGCCCTCAAAGGCGTCCTCATTGAATATGCCTGACTGGAAGAACCACCATGCCTTCTTTGTCGCCATAAGTTTAAGCAACCTGTCGGACTTGAAGGCCTTGTTTCCCTCAAAGGTTATGCTTCTTATCTTGACCCTCTTCCCCTCGTCTATCATTATGGTAACAACGGCCCGCTCTGTAGCGGCGTCAAGCCGTATGGCGTAATCCACCTTAGCGTGCGTAAAACCCTTCTGGTAATAAAGTTCTCTTATGGCCTTTATGCCGTCCTTAAGCTGCCTCTCGTCCAATATCTCGTCCTGCTTTATCTTCAGTTCTTTCTTAAGTCTCTCGTCCCTTATCACCTTATTCCCGGCAAAGAGTATCTGTCCTATTGGCGGTTTTTCGGCTACTACAAAAGAGACCTCTATCCCGTCTTCGTACTCCTTGATCTCGGCCTTTACGTCCGAAAAATACCCTAACCCGTAAATGCGCTTGATATCTTCATCAACGATGCCTTTCTTATACGGCTCGCCGACCTGAGTCCTGACCTTTGCCAGTACGGCGGAGGAAGAGACTGTCTTATTTCCCAGGACGAATACGGACTTGACCGGCTTTTCCTTTAACGGGGCTGGCGTTTCCGTCGTTTCCTGCGTAAAGGCGAGGTTAAAAGACGAGACAAAAAGAGATACAGCCAGTAATTTTTTTAGGAAGATTTTCATTGGACTCCTTATTAAAAACTTAATCTAACATATAGCAAAAATAATGTAAAGAGAATTGTTACTCTTCCTGCCGTTCGGATAAGTTCTCGAACCTCGTAAACTGGTTCAGGAAAGCCAGTTTTACCACGCCGGTAGGGCCGTTCCTCTGCTTGGCTATAGTCAACTCCGCGATGCCCCTGTTCTCATCCGTGGGGGCATATACCTCCTCGCGGAAGAGAAGCAAGACCAAGTCCGCGTCCTGCTCGATGGCTCCTGACTCCCTTAGGTCCGCTAACTGAGGCCGCCTGTCATCCCTTCCTTCGGGTTTCCTTGAGAGCTGACTTATCGCAATGACCGGGACATTCAATTCCTTCGCAAGGAACTTCAGGGAACGCGAAATATCGGCTATCTCCTGCTGCCTGCCTTCAGAGCGGGAAGAACTCTGTAACAGCTGCATATAATCCACTATTACAAGCTTGATATCGTGCTGGGATTTGAGGCGTCTTGCCTTTCCTCTTAATTCCAGGACCGTCAGCGCCGAAGAGTCGTCTATAAATATCGGCGCGTCCGAGAATTTACCGGCGGCGTTCACCAGATGCGGCCAGTCGGACTGCGAGAGGAAACCCGTCCTTACTTTATTCCCGTCTACCTTCGCGTGAGAACAAAGTAGCCTCTGCGCTAACTGCTCTTTCGACATCTCAAGGCTGAATATCGCGACCGGTAACTTCCCGACCACGCCGGCATGTTCCGCGATACAGCTCGCAAAAGCGCTCTTTCCCATAGAGGGCCTGCCCGCAACAACGATCAGATCCGAACGCTGCAGGCCCGCCGTCAACTGATCTAACTTATCGAAGCCGGTCGCAAGCCCCGTTATATTGGTCTTCCTCTGGTAGAGGGAATCTATCGTCTCTATCGAATCCTTGATTATCTCCCTTAACGAGATGAAGCCGCCCTCGACCTTCTTGGACGTTATCTCGAAGATCATCCGCTCCGCCTTATCCAGAAGGCTGCCCACATCTTCTTCCGCTTCATACGCTTCGGAGAGGATATTGGTCGTGCTCGTAATAAGATTGCGGAGCATGCCCTTCTCTTTGACTATCTTGGCGTAATGCCTTATATTGGCGGCGGTGGGGACGAAGGTCGTAAGCGTGGTCAGGTAATTTATTCCGCCTACCTCCTCCAGCGAGCCCCGTCTCTTCAGTTCCTCGACGAGCGTAACCAGGTCTACCCCGCGGCTCTTGCCGTAGAGTGTCAGTATGGCGTTAAATATTATCTTGTGGGCGTCCCTGTAGAAGGAATCTTCGGTAAGCAGTTCTACGGCGTGCGAGATGGCTTCCTCTTCGATAAGCATCGAACATAAGACCGCCATCTCCGCCTCTAGATTCTGCGGAGGTAATTTCTCTAAGGAGATATCCCTTGGCGCTTCTTTCGTTGCCATATTACTTTTTCACAACCCAAAGCTTTAAGGTGGCTATCACATCCGGATGGAGCTTTATGGGGATCTGATAGATCCCGATCTGGCTTATGTGCTCCTTCAGCTCTATCTTCTTCTTGTCCACCGAAACCCCTTCGGCCTCGAGGGATTTGTGGATATCTATCGCCGTCACCGAGCCGAAGAGTTTGTCATCCTTTCCCGCCTCGACCGCTATCGTGCATGAGAGGCGCGAGATGGCTTCCGCTAATCTCTGCGCTTCCTGTATTTCCTTTTCCAGCGCCTCGGCCTTCTGCTTTTTGTTCGCCTCGGCCGCCTTGATATTCCGTTCCGTCGCCAGAAGCGCAAACCCTTTCGGGAAGAGATAATTCCTCGCGTAACCGTCTTTTGCGGTGACGACATCTCCGGATTTCCCTAATTTTTCCACGTCTTTTAATAAGATCAGTTTCATCACCATTAGATGGCCCTCTTAAGTTAAGCTGTTTAAACGGAACTGACGGATATGAACGCGGCCAGCCGCGCCCTCTTGATAGCGCGGGCAAGCAGGCGCTGATGCCTGGCGCAATTACCGGATATCCTTGACGGCACGATCTTGCCGCGCTCGGTTATGAACTTGAAGAGCCTTCCCGTATCCTTGTAATCTATCGCCTTTACCTTCTCGATGCAAAATTTACAGACCTTCTTTCTGAAAACCCTCTTCTCTCTCTTCTCCATGTTTTATCTTTCCTTTAAGTGTTAAAACGGCGCTTCCTCGCCGGAATTCGCTTTAGGCTCGGGGGCCTCATGCGCCTCGTACTCGCTTGTCTGGTCGATGCCGGGCTCAGCCTTTGACCCTTTGCCTTTTCCCAGAAACTGCACCCGTTCCGCCACTACCTCCATCGTGGAGCGCTTCTCGCCCTGCGGCGTCTCCCAGCTGCGGCTCTGCAGCCTTCCCTCGACGAAGACAGGGCTGCCCTTGGCAAGGTAGGTGTTGCATGTCTCAGCCATCTTGGCCCACGCGACCACTTTGATATAGGATACCTCTTCCTTCTTCTCGCCCTGCTGGATATAGACTCTGTTGGCGGCGATCGTAAAGGTCGTGACCGCGCTCCCGCTCGGTATATACCGCATCTCCGGATCGCGGGTCAGATTACCGATCAAGAATATCTTGTTTAAGCTCGCCATAAGACTCTCCTATTTCTCCTCGTGTTCAAATATGACCGACCTCAAGACCGATTCGTTTAACTTGTAGGCCTTTTCTATCGCCGAGATGGCGTTCGGTTCGGCGGTAAAATACACCAGGAGGTAACGGCCTTTCTTCTCTTTCTTTATCTGATACGCCAGGTCCCTGATCCCCATATCCTCTTTACGGTCGACCTTCCCGTTGTTCTTGGCTATGACTTCCACGACCGCAGTTGAAAGTTTGCCTAATTCATCTTCGCTTAAATTAGGCCTAAGTATGAACAGGCCTTCATATTTCCTCATCGTCAATCCTTTCTATTCTTCAGGTTAAAGCGATTTGCGGCGCGTTCGGCGCCTTCTTTTATCCACGCCTCACAACACTCTACGGCGGACCCGATCACGCCCTCCAGGGTCTTTGCTTCGTTCTTTTTAAACGGCGACAGGACATAGCCGCTTAGAGCGGGACTTCCCGTCTCCTTGCCTATGCCTATCCTCAGGCGCGCAAAATCGCCGCTATCCAGATGATCTATTATGGACGCCAGCCCCTTGTGGCCTCCGGAGGAGCCTGCCGGCCGTATCCTTATTATGCCTAATTCCAGATTTACGTCGTCGCAGATGACGAGGATGTCTTTCGGCTCCATCTTCTTGCGCAGGAATATCATTCTGACCGCCTCGCCGGAATTGTTCATATATGTCTGAGGCAGCGCTATAATGACATCTTCCGAAAAGATACGGCCCTTTCCAATGAGCGAACTAAAAGTCTTTGTATTTAACCTTATTTTATACTTATCGGCTAACGCATAAGCTGTTTTAAAACCGACGTTATGCCTTGTATTTTCGTATTTCCTTCCGGGATTGCCGAGTCCGATGATTAATTTCATCCGAGGCCTGCTATTCCTTCTTCTCCTTCTCTTTCTCCTTGCCCTTCTCGCCCTTTGCTTCCGCTTCTTCCGCAGCTATCTCCTCGGGTTTCTTCTGCTTTGTGACTTCGGGCTCGGTTATCGCCGCTTCAGGCGCGACTTCCTCGACCTTGATCTCTACGGGTTTCTCGACGGCGATTATCCTGACTTCGGGGTCATTGAGTATCTTGACGCCCTTGGGCGTTATGATATCTTTGATGAACAAGGCGTCGCCTATCTTCAGGTTGGCGACATCGACCTCCAGTTTTTGCGGGATCTCCGTCGGAAGGCACTCTACCTGAATCTCCCAAAGCAGATGCTCCAGTACGCCCCCGTCCTGCTTGACGCCCACAGGTTCACCCTTCGTGGCCAGCGGGACATCGACCTTTATCGTCTCGGTCAACGAGATCTCGTTGAAATCGACGTGTATTATGCCGCCGCTCAAGGGATTATGCTGTATCTCCTTTATGATGCATGTCCTGTCCTTCTTCTTCTCATCTCCATCTATCTTCAGATTTATGATGACGTTCTCGCCGGCCGACGTATGAAGGGCCTTGTCCATCGCTTTGATATCCAGAAATAGCGGCATCGATTTCTCGCCTTTCCTGTAGACGATAGCCGGGATTATCCCCTTAAGGCGCTGACGGCCTATCTCCGCTTTACCGGTTTCCTTCCTGACCTTACCTGCTAATTTGACCTGTTCCATCTAGCTTCAAACCTCACTTTCTTTTAATTGGCTTTTATTTACTATGGCCCGATTATAGGTATACTTTATCGAATAAGGTGCTTACCGACTCTTCGTTGTGTATTCTCTCTATGGCCTGAGCTAAAAGCGGTGCG
>JAGUXU010000086.1 GCA_020061685.1 Candidatus Omnitrophota bacterium | reverse complement strand
CGCGGAGATCCCGTACAGCGAACCCACCGCTATAGACGCCAGCGCGTTATATATATTATGCCTTCCTAAAAGGCCGAGATGGAATCTTTGGCCGCTGTTTAAGGTAAAAACTATCCCGCCTTCGCTCTCCTTTGCATCTGTCGCCCTGAAATCGCAGCCCGCGCTTAGGCCGAATGTCATCACCTCGGCGCACATGGCCTTTGCCTCTTTTACGAGCTGCGCTTCATCGCCATTTACGACCGAGATGCTGTCGCTGCCGAGGCGCTTCAATAAACTCAGTTTTTCTTCTCTTACGTTATCTACCGTATTAAAGAATTCCAGATGCGAGGGGCCGGCATTCACGACCACACCGCAGCTGGGCTGGACTATCTCGGAAAGCCGCGCTATCTCGCCCGAATGGTTTGAGCCGAGTTCCAGGACCGCCATCTCATAGGCGCTGTTCAGCCTCAAAAGCGTAAGCGGGACGCCGATAAAATTATTCTCCGTCCCCTCGTTCTTAAGGACGTTATATTTCCCGGCGAGGACCGCCGCGGCCATCTCTTTGGTGGTCGTCTTGCCGTTTGAGCCCGTTATGGCGATTATAGGGATATCAAATTTTCTCCTGTGTGACCTCGCGACATCGCCCAGCGCCTTAACCGTGTCCTTGGCCTCAATGATGACAAAATCAGACCCCCTCACCTTACTCCTCTCCCCATAGGGGAGAGGACGAGGTGAGGGGAAATTAACGACAGCACCTATAGCGCCCTTAGAAATTGCTTCCCCGATAAAATTATGCCCGTCAAAATTCGGGCCCTTTATGGCGATAAAGAGGGCGCCGCGTTTTATCGTCCTGGTGTCGGTCGAGACGGAGAAAAACCTGACTTCTGGCCCGCCTTTTATGAGCTTGCCTTCCGTCGCCTCTAAGATATCATTTACGTCGAACATTGAGCACCTTATAAAAGCTTCTAATTCACCGAAATCCGCCGAAGCCTATCTACTACGAGGCTCTTCTTTGGCGCAGGCGGATAATATTTTTCTTGCGATCTCCCTGTCGTCAAAAGCTACCGTCGTATTCTTTAATACCTGATAAGTCTCGTGGCCCTTGCCCGCGATGAGGACGCAATCGCCGTCGTGCGCCTCCGACAACGACCGCCTTATCGCCTCTGCCCTGTCCGTCACCACCGTATAGTTCTTTGTCTCGATCCCCGCGGCTATCTCGTCGGTTATCGTCTTGGGGTCCTCTCCGCGCGGGTTGTCCGAGGTGACTATCACGAGGTCCGCCAAACTGCCGGCCACCTTCCCCATCCTGGGCCGTTTGGTCTTGTCTCTGTCCCCGCCGCAGCCGAAGACGACTATCATCCTCCCCGGGATGAGCGGTCTCAAGGCGGACAGGACGTTATGCAAGGCATCGTCGGTATGCGCGTAATCGACGAATACCTTAAAAGGCTGGCCGCAGTCTATCGCCTCAAGGCGGCCCGGGACAGCCCTTACGTTTTCCACGCCGCGTTTTACCGCCTCAAGCGGGAAATCCAGGGCCGCACCGGCCGCTACGGCGGCCAGGATATTATATACGTTGTGCAACCCGATCAATTTTGTATCGATCTTTATTTGTCCCTTAGGCGTATTGATGGCGAAGGCGGCCCCGGATAAAGATAACCGTATGCCGCCGGTAAGAAAGTCCGCGCCCTGCTTCGTCCCGTAAGTCATGATCCTTCCCTTCGAGCGCCTTAAGAGTTTCCTGCCCCATTCATCATCGGTATTTATTATCCCGTAAGAACCGCTGCCCAACCCTTCGAATAACTTGGCCTTCGCGTCAAAATATTCATCCATCGTCTTATGATAATCGAGATGGTCACCGGTCAGGTTCGTGAATATAGCGGCGGCGAAATCTATTCCCTCTACCCTGCGCTGGTCGAGCGAATGCGACGAGACCTCCATGACGAGGTGGTCTATGGAATTCTGCAGCATCTTGTCCATGAAGTTATACAGTTCGACGGGGCCGGGTGTCGTATTGGTGGCGGGGATTATCCTCTCTCCTATCCTGTAATTTATGGTGCCTATCAGGCCGGCCTTATGCCCCGCCGCCGAGACGATGCTATCCATAAGATATGATATGGTCGTCTTCCCGTTGGTGCCGGTTATTCCTATGCATCTTAATTTTTCCGCCGGCCTGCCGTAAAACTCATTGGCGATCCTTGCCAGCGCCGTCCTCGAATCCTTTACGCAGATCCCGGCGATGCCGTCATCGAGCGGGATTTCCCGCTCGATGACGACGGCGACAGCGCCCCTCTCGACGGCCTCGTTGACGAACTTATGCCCGTCCGTCTTCGTCCCCGGGACCGCGACAAAGAGGTAGTCCTTGTTTACGGCCTTGGAGTCGCAGGCTATCCCCCTTATCTCGATATCGCCCGGGAACGGGGAACAGCTTTTATATTCAACGCCCCTTAACAATTCTTTTATCTTCAATTTAATCCTCTACGCTGGAGAGCTCGACTTCCCTCTTGACCTCTGTCAGCCTTTCGGGTTTGATATCCAAATACCGCAAGGTGTCCCGCGTGACCCTGCTGAATACGGGCGCGGCGACCACGCCGCCGTAGTAAAGCGGGTGCGGCTGATCTAAGACCACGACCACGACTATCCTTGGGTCTTCCGCCGGCGCGAATCCGATAAACGACCCGATGAACTTGGAATGCGAATAAGCGCCGTTCTCTATCTTCTGAGAGGTGCCGGTCTTGCCCGCCACCTTATACCCTTCTACCCTCGCCAATTGTCCGGTCCCGTCCGAGACGACACCGCTTAAGATGTCCCTCATGGTCGCCGCCGTGGACTCCGAGAGGACGCGCCTTACGACGGCCGGCTCAAAGGACTTTATGATCTCGCCGTGCTTGTCCTGTATGGTCTCCACTACACGCGGCCTCATCAGTTCTCCGCCGTTGGCTATGACGGACATGGCGCACGCCATCTGGATGGGTGTGACCGTTACCTCCTGGCCCATCGGGATCGCGTATATAGAGGTACCCGACCATCTGGACGGCGGGCGGATGAATCCCGGCACTTCGCCGGGCAGGTCTATGGCCGTAAGGTCGCCGAACCCGAACTGCCTGATGGAGCCGTATAATTCGGAAGCGCCCAATTTCTGCGCTACCTTTACCGTGCCTATATTGGAAGATTTTTCGATGACCTGCCTGAAGGTGAGCCAGCCGTGCGGCTTATGGTCATGCAGGACTTTTCCTCCCGCGTGTTTCCATTGCCCGTTCTCACAAAAAAATTTGTCCTGTAATCCCACCTTCTTTTTCTCAAGCGCCGCGGAAGCGGTGACTATCTTGAATATCGAACCGGGCTCGAACACATCCGTAACGGCGCGGTCCCTCTTCTTGTCGGGTGTCACTTTCTCGAACGCGTTCAGGTCGAAGGTGGGACGGCTGGAGAGCGCCAATATATCGCCGGTCTTCGGGTCCATCACTATTATGGAGGCGCCTATCGGGTGGTAATCCTTTACCGCCCTGTCTATCTCGCGCTCGGCTATGTGCTGTATTATCTCGTCTATCGTAAGCACCAGGTCGAAACCGTCGACCGAGGGATAATATTCATACTCAAAGGACGCTATCTCGCGGCGCCTCGCGTCCCTGAAAGTGGCGCGGTATCCGGGCGCCCCCTTAAGGTATTGGTCGTATAAGAGCTCGAGCCCCTCCAGGCCCTTATTGTCTGTCCCGGCATAACCCACCACCTGGCTGGCGAGCGAGGCGTTGGGATAGACCCTCTTGGGTTCCTTCACTAGTTCGATGCCTTTGATCTTGAGGTCCTTTACGCGTTTTGATTCGGCGGGACTTATCTTGCGCTTAAGCCAGATGAAACCTTTGTCCCTGTTCAGGCGTTCGAGCACAAAGCCTTCGCTTAAGCCCAGGGCCAAGGAGAGAGAGCGCGCGGCGCCCTTCTTGTTCTTGACCTCCCGCGCGTTCGCGAAGACAGAATCCAGGTTCAGGGAAACGGCCAAAGGCTGCATATTCCTGTCGTATATAGAACCGCGCTTCGGCTGGAGTTCGGTTATAGCGGTATGCTGTTTCTTGGCGAGAGCGGCGAAATTATGGGCGCGAGCAAGCTGAAGGTAGAGGACGCGAATCAACAGGAGGCTTAATAAACAGATGAATAAAGAAAAAACGAGATTAAGGCGGGTTTTATGGGCTCTATTATACACGATATATCCAACCCTTTTTGTTCGGCGGAAATCATAAAGGGTATTTTATAAATCTATCTATTTAACGACAGGTCTTGCCTGGGCTTCAGGACCTAAGGTAAACAGGCTTGCGGTTATCTGCCGTATCTTTCCGAATATTCCGACCGCGGTCTTGACATTGCTTGACCTCTCGACGCCCGCGGAGACCAGGATCACACGTTCTTTCGAGGGTATCTCTAACTTCATCTTCTTCGCCAGCAGCGCCTGTTCCAGCCGCGCCGGTGATTCCAATTGCCTTACATTATATAATAAAATCTTGTTGCGGTCAAGGAGCTCCGAATAGGACTTCTCTTTATATTTTATATCATAACTGAGGCGGACAAGCGCCGTCTGCTGGCTGACATATATCAGCGCCACCGCCGTAACCGCTATCGTTGTAGCCAAAAACTTGTAAACTTTCATCCTTAATCCTTTGTTCTCCTTGCGAGGCGCATCTTCGCGCTACGCGACCTCGGGTTCTCCCCTATCTCCGCTTCCCCGGGAGTCAGGGGTTTCTTATAGATCAATTCCAAGGTGCCGCCGGCCTTGGCCTCCTTAAACTTATTCTTGACTATCCTGTCTTCCAGAGAATGATATGATATGACGCATATCAGACCCGAAGACCTTAGGAGCCCTATCGCTTCGTCAAGCGCCTTCTCCAGGGCGGCCAGTTCTTTGTTGACCGCGATCCGTAAGGCCTGGAACGTCCTCGTCGCCGGGTGGACCCTGCCGTGCCTTCCCTTATACGGCACGGCGCGAAGGATGGTCTCGACCAATTCTCCGGTCCTCCCGATCGGCGCTATCTTCCTCCGGGCCGCTATCGCTTTTGCGATCCGGCGGCTGAACCGTTCCTCGCCGTAATGTTCGAGGATCCAGGACAGTTCAGCCTCGCCGGAGCCGTTAACGATATCGTAGGCGCTCAACGGGCCTTCCTTGTCCATGCGCATATCCAGAGGCGCATCATACCGGAAGCTGAATCCGCGGTCCGCGCTGTCAAGCTGCAGCGACGAGACCCCCAGGTCGAAGAGGAAGCCGTCGGCCTTTTCTATACCCGACTTTTCAAAGATCGCTCTCAGATCATCAAAGCTGTCGTGGACCAATATAATCGATTCCCGGAACTTTTTTAATCTGTCCTTCGCGATCTCAAGCGCTTCGGCATCTTTGTCTATGCCGATGAGCCTGCCGCCCGGCACGATCTTCTCGAGGATAGCCTCGGCATGCCCGCCGAGGCCTACGGTGCAATCGACGATGATCTTTCCGGGCGCGGGTTCCAGCGCCTCAATTACCTCTTTTAAAAGAACGGGCCTATGTAAAATCTCCCCGCTGATCTTTAGCCTTTCTCTTCCAAATCGAGCAGATTTTCGGCGGTCTTCTCGAAAGTGGGCATCGCGCCTTCATAATACTTACGCCACTCGTCCTTCGCCCATATCTCTATCCTGTTCGAGACGCCGACTATCATTATGTTATGTTTTATGCCCGCGTAATCCTTCAGGTATTGCGGCAGGAGTATCCTCCCCTGCCTGTCGCAAGTGACATCAACCGCGCCGGAAAAATAGAGGCGGTTGAACTTCCTTGACTCCGCTTTGGTAAACGACATCGACTTGAATTTCTGTTCCTGAAGGCGCCATTCGTCCTCGGCGAATACGAAGAGGCATTTATCCAGCCCTCTTGTCACGTAAAATTTTTCTACAAAATGTTCCTTGAATACCTCTCTGAACTTCGAGGGGATGATGATCCTGCCTTTTCTGTCGATAGTATGTTCGTACTCGCCGTAGAACATCGCTTTATCCTTCGCGTTTTGCTATCTATAAAAATTAAAGGTTGTGGACCCCTAAATTTATAAGGACCGGCTACGGCCTCTTTATCTTTGCCTTTCCCTCTTGCGAGGGCTCCCCGACAAAGGCATTTTCGGGATCCACAACCTTATCCTCCACTTTAAACCACTTTGCCCCACCTGACACTGGAAAGTATACCCCAGCCCCCCACCCTTGTCAAGAAAATTCTTTGAATTTTCTTGATCCCGAGGCCGGAGGCCGAGGGATCTTTTGCGATAGGATTTAGGGTTATGGATTAATATGGTTGGATTTACTGCGGAGGTTTAATGTTTTTCGAGGCCGCGCTCGGTGCGCTTTATACCTTTTAAGGCGAGGTCCAGGACCGCTTCCGAATCGCAGAATCTCCTGGCTTCTTCAACGGCGATCTTCTTCTCGAGGCATAGGCGGGCAAGGCACTGGTCGAAGGTCTCCATACCGAACAATCTTCCGTCCTCGATGTAGCTTATCATCTCGTTTGTCTTTCCTTCCCGTATCAGGCCGGCTATCGTCGGGGTAAGCAGCATGACCTCGCATGCCGGGATCCTTCCTTTGTCTCCGGAAACCGGCACCAGCCGCTGCGATATCACTCCCTTTAAGAGAAGCGAGAGCTGTATCCTTACTTCCTGATGCTGGTACGGCGGGTAAAAATTCACGATACGCTCGATGGTCTGTGTGGTATTTATCGAATGGATAGTGCTTAAGACCAGCTGGCCTGTCTCGGCGGCGTTCATCGCCGCTGACATCGTATCCTGGTCACGGATGTTCCCGATGAATATCACGTCCGGGCTCTGATACATCACGTGCTTCAGGGCCTCGAGATACGAGGGCGTATCGAAGCCCAATTCCCTCTGTTCGACGACGGATTTATTATCCTTGAAGGTGAATTCAATGGGGTCTTCTATCGTGATTATATGATAGGGCATGCTCTGATTTATATATTCGATCATGCTGGCTATCGTCGTCGACTTGCCGCTTCCTGTGGCGCCGGTCACCAGGATCATCCCTCTCTTCTCGAGCGAGATCTTGCTTAAGACCTTGGCAGGAAGGCTCAGCGACTCAAAGGATTGCGCGTCGCTCTTTATGTAACGGAAGACCGCTCCGGGCAGGCCTTTCTGATTAAATACGCTGCCCCTGAACCTGCCGAGGTCTTCGATGTTTACCGCAAAATCCACCTCGAGGCTCTTTTCGTAGACTTTCTTCTGGGCATCGGTTAAGACCGCGGCGATGGCCTTCCGCATATCGTCTTCGGAAAGAGCGCCGCCTTCCAGGGGCTTGAGCAGGCCGTCTACCCGTAAACTAGCGGGGCTTCCAACTTTCAGCAACAGATCGGAAGCCCCTGCATCTATCATCGATTTGAATATCTTTTTTATTTCCATTATTGGCCGCTTTTGGTCACATACTCCTTGATCTTACTCAATATATCGCTTTCCACCTCGACAAATTTTATCCCCACTTTATAACTGCCTTCTTTCGCCGGCCTGCAATAACGGACCTCGCCTTTTATGGTTATAGGCTTATCGAAACTAAAGATGGCCGACTCCATCCTGATCTCCAGTATCGCCCCTTTGGGCAGAAAGACCGGAGACAAGATCCCCAATCCTACGGCGCTCACATCGGCGATGACGACCTTCTGCGGTTCGCGCAGAATACGGACCTGTTCCTTCATCGCTTTATCGACTTCCACCATCGCCGTAGCGTTAATGCCCACCCTTGTGCCGCCGCGGCTTTCTATGCCGGCCATAATTTTGTCCTTTGTTTTTCGTTTGAATTTTATAAGATGGGCAGGTCTATAAGCCGAGTTTTGTCTCCCCGAATGCAGAAACTTCATAGAAGTTCCAGCTTCGGGGCGACGGTCATCCATCTAGTCCCGCGATTGCTCACGGGCTCAAGCAGCCAACCCGCCCCGACAACTTTATAGAACGGGCCGTTCTAAAGTCGGGGCCTATTTGGCCTTGCTCCGCGTAGAGATTGCCGCGTTTCACTTCGTCCCAACCTTAGGCCGTCAGGCCCCGGTTTGGGATTGTTCGTCACTGTGGCTCTCCCGAATG
>JAGUXU010000004.1 GCA_020061685.1 Candidatus Omnitrophota bacterium | reverse complement strand
TTATCCCTTATAAAGCGGCGACATCCTTCTTAAATTATCCACTATCGGCGGCATCTTCTCCAGGACATAATCTATGTCTTCCGCCGTATTGTCTGTGCCGAGGCTGAATAAGAGCGAGCCCTGCGCTAACGCCGGCTCCATTCCCATGGCCGTCAGGACATGCGAGACCTTAAGCGCCTGTGAAGTACAACTTGAACCGCTGGCTACCATGACACCCGCGTTATTAAGGAAAAGAAGCATGGATTCTCCTTCGACAAATTCCACGCTGACATTGACGTTTCCGGGCAGGCGACCGGCCGGATGGCCGTTTAAGTAGACGTTCTTTATGCCGAGCAGGCCTTTTATCAATCTATCGCGGAGCGGGATGATCTGATTTTTTCTCTTATCTAAATCGCGCGCGGCGAGTTCCGCGGCCTTGCCTAACCCCACTATACCGGGGACATTGTCTGTGCCGGCCCGCAGGCCCTTTTCCTGGAATCCGCCGTGCAAGAGCGGCGTTATCCTGACGCCTTTTCTTATGTATAGCGCGCCTATGCCTTTCGGCCCGTAGAATTGACTCGCGGCTATGCTTAAGAAGTCAGCGTTCAGTTCGTTCACGTTTACCGGGATATTGCCGGCTGTCGCGACGGCATCGGTATGAAGAAGGACACCTTTTGCCTTCGCGAGTTTCGAGATCTCGGCGACCGGTTCGATCGTGCCGATCTCGTTATTGGCATGCATCACCGAGACCAAGACCGTATCTTTCCTTATCGCTTTATCGACCTCTTTAGGATCGACCAAGCCGTATTTATCCACGGGCACATACGTGACCTCAAACCCCATCCCTTCGAGCGCCTTCGCGGCATTCAAGACGGAGTGATGCTCTATCTGCGTGGTCACGATATGCTTCCCTTTTGAGGTATTCGCCCAAGCCGCCCCTTTTAAAGCCATGTTATTGGACTCGGTCCCGCAGGAAGTAAATATTATCTCCTCGGGCCCGGCCCCTATCAGAGCGGCGACTCTCCCTCTTGCCTCCTCGCAGGCGCGCTTTGCCTCCACCCCGGCATCATGAAGGCTCATGGGATTGCCGTAGATCTCTCTTAGATACGGCATCATCGCCTCAACGACTTCCGGAAGCGGCTGTGTCGTCGCTACATGGTCAAGATAAACTCTGCGCATAAAAATCCACCTTCACTTTACCGTAAAACGTAAAGCGAAAAGCGCAAAACTAAAATTCAGAACTTCTAACTTTATATTTAAAAACTTTAAGTTTTACGTTTCAACTTTACGCTTTGCGCTTTGAGTTTTTCGCTTACACCGCCTCGACCCGTTCTATCTCGGGGACGGCTTCCTTAATGGCGCGCTGCACGCCCATCTGAAGCGTCATTTGGGACATGGGGCAGCATCCGCAGGCGCCGGTCAATTTGACCTTTACCACTTTGCCTGCGACATCCACCAACTCGATATCGCCGCCGTCCGCCTGTAACATCGGGCGTATCTTATTCAAGGCGTTCTGAACCTTTGTCTTTAATTCCTGATTTTCAGCCATCTCTTCCTCCTTTTTAACAGGATTATCCTGAACTTTTTTACTGCGGTTGTCAAGAAAAATCCGGGTAAAACCAGCTAAAATTTCGGGAACAGATCCTCGACCTGTTGATAATACGCGTTTATGGTCTTAAGGGCCTCGGCAGTCAGGACCCACAGGATGATGCTTACGATAACGACGATAACTGTTATGATCGTCTTCTTTCTCCTGTCATAACCGGGATTAAACCATATAAGAGGCAGGGCAAAGGGCCCCACGCACAGAAAAGCGATCACGAAGACCGGCATCCTGTAATACCATTTGACCCGCGGCCTCTTATTCAGGAACTCCCCGCAGTGTTTGCATTTTATCGCTTCATCCTGTATCTCTTCGGCGCAATAAGGGCATTTTTTCATATTTGCTATCCCTTTTTCCTGCTGTAAATACAGCCGCAGTAATTCTGACGGTAGAGACCGGCCTCTTTGGACATCTGTGTCGATTTTTTAAAGCCGTCGTTCTTCTTGAAATCCGCCGCATAAAAATCGATCGAATACATATCCGCGATCAGCCTGCCTATTTTGCTTATCTTCGCCGCGTCCTTATGCGGGCTGATAGTGAGCGTCGTCGTAAAATACCTGAATCCGTTCGTCGCGGCAAACCGCGCTGTCTTTCCGAGGCGCATCCTGTAGCATATCTCGCAGCGGTCGCCCCCCTCGGGTTTATCCTCCAGCCCGGAGGTGGCCCGGAACCACGCCTCCGTCTCGTAAGGGGCCTCGTGGAACTTTAAGCCCGTCTTTTCGGCGTATCTTCCGGCCTCTTTCAGCCGCGCCCTGTATTCCTCTTCGGGATGGATATTGGGGTTGTAGAAGAAAAGTTCGACCTCGAATCCGTCCTGAAGCGCTTTTACCGGATAGGTACAGCAAGGGGCGCAACAGACATGTAAAAGCAACCGCGGTTTCTTCGGCACGGCATTATTCTATCACGCCCTGCGATATGACGCCAATGGATTTTTGGTAATCGGCAAATGCGCTCAGGTATCCGGCGATGGCCGAGGCGTGGGTCTGCCTGGCAGAGACGAGTGAGGTCTCGGCATCGGTGACTTCTATCATTGAGCCGAGGCCCTCTTCATATCTGGCTTTTGATATCTCAAGGTTCTCGCTTGATTCCTGAAGGAGTTTCCGGGTAGCGTTTATGCGCTCTTCCGCCTCGCCCAAGGCAAGCACGGCATTCTGGACCTCAAGGGCTATCGTAAGTGTCTCGTCCTCTATGCCGAGCTGGACCATCTTAAGGCTTGCCTGCGCGGCCTCTATCTCCGATCTGGTCTTAAAGCCGTCAAACCACGGCCAGCTGACCTGCGCTCCGGCGTTCCAGTTCCGCACATTTCCTACGCCCGGGGTATCGGTATCGCTTATCTGATGGTTGCCGGCCAACGATACCGTCGGCCAGTTACCTTTCTTTTTCGCCTCAAGGTCGGCCTGCGCGGCCCGCGCCTGAGCTTGGAGTTTAGATAATTCTACGCGATTTTCCGCCGCCGCTTTAAGCGCGTCCTCAACGTTCATTTCTGCCGGCTGGAATTCGCCTATTTCGACCACGTTGTAATCCGTCCCGCCGGTATTTCCCATTATGTTATTCAAGGATACCTTCGCCAGCTCAAAATCCTTGTTCGCGGTGACAAGTTCGAGGTTCGCGTTCGCGACGGCCAGTTCCGCTTTTGTGACATCGTAGGGCTGTTGATACCCGACCTCATAAAAACCCTCCGCGCGCCCGAGATGTGTCTTTGTCATCTCAAGTTTATCCTTCGATGCCTTAAGTAAAAGCTGTGTGCGCATCACATCGAAATATGACTTCTCGGCATTTAATATGGTGTTCTCCTGTGTCTCGAGGAATTCATACTGGACGGCCGAGAGCGTCTCCTTCGCGGACTTTATACGGTTGAGGGTCTGCCCGAAGTCCCAGATGAGTTGGCTTACGCCCGTATTCTCGGAGATGACGTTGTATCGCTTGTCGATTCCCGGAAAAGCGTTCGCTGCGGCGCCGGTAACGGCAAAAGAACCGAAACTGATCTTCGAGGTGTCATAGTGAGTGTATCCGCCGGTAGTCGAGGCCTGGGGCAGGTAGCCTGACTTCGCGATGCCGATGTTCGCCTTATTCAGGTCGACCTTGCTTGCCATCTGCCGTAGCTTAGGGTTGTTGGCGAGCGCGGCCTTGACGCAGTCGTCGAGGGTAAGGACCGGCGACTCTTCGGCGTAAGCCGATAACCCTATGACCAACAGACCCAATAACCAGCCAACCTTTTTTATCACATAGTCCTCTTGAAAGTTATCGTCGCAAAAAACAGCATTATCCCCGTAAACGCCGCAAGGAATATAAGGTCGTTCTGCACCGCGACAAAACCGGATCCCTTAAGTATAAGGGCCTTGAGCGCGTGGACGGCATAAGCCTCGGGATTTACCGCTGCGAAAGCCTTTAGCCAGCCGGGTAAGCTCTCTATCGGATAGACCGCCCCGCTCGGAAAATAAAATATGACATTTAAAAAACCGATGGTCACTCCGACTATGCGAGGATGGTCGGCCCTCCCTAATACCATGAATATCATACTTAACAAGCCGAGCGCGGTAAGGACTATCGTAAAAATCAGTAATATAAATGAAGTCAAGCCGCCGGCGAGTTTAATCCCTGTTATAAACATCCCTCCCATCATGACTATAAAGGCCATCAGTGTGGTGATAAAAACGCCGCTTATTATGATCCCGATCACGATATCCATCTTCGTGAGTGGGGTCGAAAGATAACTCTCGTGGATCCCGAGAAACTTATCCATCACTAAGCTGAATGCCCCGGTAAATGTCGTGCCCATGAATATGGCCATGACTATGATCCCCGGGACAAGAGAAGCATCGTAGTCTATCTTCTTATATAGTTCGACAGCCCTGAACTGCGTCTTGGCTATGGTCGCGCGCACCGATACATATTCGGATTTAAGATAGCCCATGGAGCGCGAGACCGCGCTTGATATGCCGGCGGCGGATATGCTGTCCGTGTTATCTAAAAACAAACCTATCTGCGGATTGACATCCTTTATCACATCCTCGCTGAACCTCGGAGGTATTATCAACGCGCCTTTATAGAACCCGTTCTTTACGTCGTCGACCGCCTTCTTCTGGTCGCTTAATTTCACGATATCTAAAGTCCGCGGGCCGTCTCTCATCGCCTGAAGCAATTCGATGACGCGCCTCGCGTAAGGGCCGTTGTCCTGATCGACGACCGCCAATGAGAGATGTTTGAGCTCGCCCTGAAAAGAATTACCCATTATCACCAGATAGACCAGCGGCATCAAGATGCTGGCGAATATAACTATCGGGTTCCTTGAAAACCTCTTAAGGTCTCTCTCTGCAACGGCTAAAGCTCTCATATGCGCGACCCCGGCAGCTGTCTCGGCACTCCCGCGCCTAAAAACATATTGACCTTCTGCGCCTCGGCCTCCCTTATCGTCTTGCCCGTATAATGTATGAAGACGTCCTCCAGGGACTGCTCGTGTATGGCAAGATAGAGGATGGAGACACCCATCTTCTTGAATTCCTCTATCAGGACCGGCATGGATTTCGCGGCATCTTCGACCGATATCCTGAGCGCTCCTTCCTTTTCAGCGACCTCTTTGATGAATTTCATCGCTTTCAATCTTTCCATGACAGAGGGGGTGAAATTGCTTAAGGAGACCTCGATGATATCGAACCCGCCTATGCTCCTTTTGAGGTTTGAAGGCGAATCCATAGCAACGATCTTTCCATAATCAATGATCGCGATCCTATCGCAAAGCACGTCCGCCTCGTCCATGTAGTGCGTGGTAATAAATATCGTCAGGTTTGTCTCCTTGCGTATCTTTTGAAGCAGATCCCAGATGACGCGCCTGGACTGCGGGTCAAGCCCTATCGTCGGCTCATCAAGAAAAAGGATATACGGCCTGTGGACAAGCCCCCGCGCTATCTCGAGACGCCGTCTCATGCCTCCGGAGTAAGTAGCGACAAGGTCCTTAGCCCTGTCTTCCAACTCAACGATCTTCAAGAGATAGCTTATATTCTCCTTGCGCTGCTTCTTCGGGAGGTCGAAGTATTTGGCGTAGATGTTCATATTCTCCCACGCGGTCAGGTCCAGGTCGCTTGTCATCGCCTGAGACACGACGCCGATATTTCTGCGGACCCGGGCCGGATATCTTACGACGTCAAATTCGCGGATCTTCGCCTGGCCCGAAGTCGGCTTCATAATGCAGGTAAGTATTCTTATAAGCGTCGTCTTTCCTGCGCCGTTCGGGCCCAGCAGGCCGAAGATCTCCCCTTCGTCGACGTTAAAAGTGACGTCGTTTACCGCCGTTACCGACGGGAATTTCTTAATGATATTCTGAATCTCAACGGCATACGCCATATGGTCCTACCTTATGGTAAATGTCGCGGTAGCGGTCATCCCCTGCTTTAAAATGCCCTTCGGCTCGTCTATCTTTACCTTGACCCTGAATGTCTTTATATCCTGTCTTCCCCGCTTGACGTCTCTTTGGGTGGCGAATTCGCCCTCGCTATTTATCTCGGAGACGCGGCCCTTGAACTCTTCTCTGGGAAGAGAATCGACTTTGACGTTGACGATATCACCCAGTTTAATTTTTGAGACGGCGGTCTCTTCGACATCGACGCGTACCCATATATCCGATATATCCACTATCGTAAGGACCGTGGAGCCGGCAGAGACCATTTCGCCAGGTTCGTACGCCCTGAGAGTCACGATACCCGATAAAGTCGAATATATCACGGTATCCTCGAGGTTTGTCTTGGCGACCGTCAACGCGGCCTCGGCTTGTTTAACACTCGCCTCGGAAAGTGTCTTTTGGGCTTCTGCCCTGTTTAGATCGGCGACGGCCGTATCGTAAGCCGTCTGCGCTTTATCGACGTCATTCTGGGCTACGAGTTTCTTCTCGAGAAGCCTTGTGTTGCGGCCGAGGTCCCGTTTAGTATCCTCGATCTTGACCTTGGTCTTTTCGATATCCGCCGCAGCGGTAAGCACGCTTGCCTTTGCCACCTCCAGATTTGCCTGTGACTGCTCGAACTCGGCTCTCTTCTTCTGATCATCCAGGATAAAAGCTATCTCACCTTCTTTGATATAATCGCCTTCGTGGAATTTGACCTCTTTTATGCGCTCGGAGATTTTGGGAGCAAGGTTCACTTCCGTCGCTTCGAGGATCCCGGTCGTCTGGAAGACGCCCTTGGGCGCTTTCCGCGGCATAACATAAGAGATGGCCGCAGTCAGAGCGACGATCACTATCAATAGCACGATAATTCTCTTTAAATGTTTCTTCATTTTAAAAGACCTCCGAAAAATAGGCGTTTGACTGTAACCTCGGCCTGATGCGCCGAGAAATCGGCCTGACCGAAATGCAATGAGAGCGCCGGCAGCTGCATCATCCCTATCAGGTCCAAGGCCGCAACCGACGGATCGACATCCTTAAACTCGCCCGCCTCTATCCCCTCTTTTATTATCCGGCTTATTATCCGTGAATACGGTATTATGACAAGGCTTATTAAATGGTCTTTTATCATAGGGGCATCCCCGCCCTTGCCGAGTAAACTGCGGAATATGCTCCCTTTTCCTGTAAAACTTCTGAAATGGAACTCTATTAGCCGCTCGAGTTTTTTCCTGGGGCCCGGGATCTTCCCGATTTCCTCGGCCAGGGCCGCCCTGAAATTTGCGGCTTTTTCGCTTACCATGCTCTCATACAACTGCTGCTTGCTCTTGAAGTAATGGTATATGATCCCTTCTGAGACGCCGGCAGTGCGCGAGATCTCGCCGGTAGTCGCCCTGTCAAAACCGTTCTTTGCGGCCACGAGCAGTGTGGCGTTTATTATTTTTTGCCTTGTGTCTGTATGTACGGCAACGCCGTTTGACATATCCTCTCCTATTGAGTGAGTGCTCACTCAATCGTAATTATACCAAAAATAACGAAGGTGTCAACTCTTAAATGCCGGGGCGGAATTTACGCAGGCGGAGGGAATTTACGACGACCGATACCGAGCTGAAGGCCATCGCGGCCGAGGCGAAGATCGGGCTAAGCAGTATGCCGAAGAACGGGTACAGGACCCCTGCCGCGACAGGTATCCCGATTATATTATAAATAAACGCCCAGAAAAGATTCTGTCTTATTGTCCGCATAGTCCGTCTCGAAAGCCGGATCGCGGTTATTACACCCCGCAGGTCGTCTTTGATCAAGGTGATGTCAGAGGCCTCCATCGCGATATCGGTACCGCTTCCTATCGCTATGCCGATATCGGCCTGCGCCAACATAGGGGCGTCATTGATGCCGTCGCCGACAGCCGCGACCCTCTTCCCCTGCCGCTGCAGCCTCTTTATCTCTTTCGCTTTATCCTGCGGAAGGACCTCGGCCAAGACCGTATCTATCTTTACCTTCTTCGCTATCGCCCCGGCCGTCCTTTTATTGTCACCGGTGATCATCATCACCCGCAGCCCCATCTTGCGCAGCTCCTCAACAGCCTCGTAAGATTTATCTTTAACGGTATCGGCTACGGCGATAAGGCCGACGGTCTTATTTTCCGCTGCGAGGAATACTGTCGTCTTGCCTTCGTCGGCATAATTTTTTGCGGCGGC
>JAGUXU010000136.1 GCA_020061685.1 Candidatus Omnitrophota bacterium | reverse complement strand
TGAGCCGGGCGCCGTGATCCGCCATCTGCCTGCAGATAGATCTGTCTTCCTCGAATACGCGGTGGGCCTCTGCCAGCATCGCCTTCTTTATCGCTGAGATATCCTTATCTTTATTCCTGACCGCGACGGCGCGCATCCTGTCTAATCCCCAGAAGAGGTTTACCGCGGTCGGGCGGGCGGAGCCCAGGAATTTTATCGCCCTGTCCAGCTCGCGCATAAACTTCCCGTAATTTTTAGCGCGGGAATCCTTTATTCCCAGATAGGCCCCGTATGCCGCAGCGACTCCGAGGGCCGGCGCGCCTCTTACCTGTAATTTTTTTATCGCGTGCCAAAACTTCTTTATGTCCTTGAACTTTAAATAGACCAGCTTGTTGGGAAGCAGGGTCTGGTCGATTATCTTTATCGCCCCTTTATCCCATTTTATCGTCGCTATAGCCACATCAACCTCCTAATAGTCTCGCCAACAGGCTCCGCTTCATCGAGATAGCGTTATGCGGGCACAACTCCATACAACAAAAACAAGACACGCATTTCTCATAATCTATATCCGAACCGTCCTCGGTTATGGTGATACAGGCGGCCGGACAGCTCTTCGCGCAGACCTGGCATTTCTTACAGGCCGAGTCATCTATCAACGGCCAGAATTTTATCCTCCCCAGGAGTAATTTAAGGATGGGCTTCGGCATCCTCACCAAGATAGATGTCTTGGGCAGCTTAAAATTATGAAGCCTCGCCTCTCTTAGGTCCATTCCGAGGACTTTGATCCTGGACAGGTCCGGCTCTCCCAATTTCCTTTTATACGCCTCCTCCGTAGTCTCTATGCTAAGAGGCGATAATCCTATCAGGGCCGCGAATACGGCGTCGCAGGCAACGCAGTCGTTGCTCGCCAATATAAGCCCGGCCTGCCTGAGCCTGCCTGCCGCCGGACCGTCTCCCTCCATCGCGACGACACCGTCCATCACGACCAGCCGCGGGACAGCGCATTCAAAAACGTCCACGACATATCTGGCGAATTCCGCGGGCCGCGGCGCCTTAAAATGGCAGTGCGCCTTATATAACCCGACGGCCAGACCGTAAGAATTCTTTACGGCGCCGGTGATCGTCGTAAGGCTGTGGGTCTTCATCTTCGGTATAGAGATGACCCCGTCCACTTCTTTGACGACGGCAGCAACCGGTATGCCGTTCACGTTCCGGGCTTTGTCAAATGCTACCAGCCTCAGGCCTTCCTCTTTACAGACCTTCTTTATCCCTGCCGCCTCGTATGTGGAGTCGGATTCCTTGAAATAAAAACCGCCCGGCGAATCTCCGACAACTACCTCGGCGCCTTCTTCCCTGACCAGCCTGGCGACTGCGCGCAAGACCTCGGGATGCGTATCGATGCCCGACTCAGGCGGCTTGGCGGAAAGGACGTTTGGCTTCAGTAAGATCTTCTCGTCTTTCTTTACGTAATCCGAGATGCCGCCCAAGAGATCGACCGCTCTTCTTACGGCAAAGAAGATCTCCTCCGGGTCATATCTTCCGGCTCTGACTATCGAAACTTTGGGATCCATCTGCGCAAATGCTCTATTTGGGAAGCGCGATTATCTTGTAGAGATACGCCAAAAAAATAACCGCCGAATTATGGATCACGTGGACCGCTATCGAGGGAATAAGCGAGCCCGTCTTTTCGTAGAGATAAGCCAGCAGGATCCCCAACCCTAATATCGGGAAAAAAGCGACCACATTCATGTGCAGCATCGCGAAGACGACCGAGACCAGGATCATGGCGTTCTTTATGCCGAGCCTCTTTCTCACCGCCGGATAGGCAAAGCCCCTGAAGAACATCTCTTCCGCGATGGGCCCCAGAAAAGTCACCAAAACCGTCAACACCAGCAGTAGTTTCGGCCTCGAATCTTCGTAAAGGATCTCCAGCGCCGTCGAAGTCGGCTGGTCATACCTTGTGATCTGCAATATCGTTATGACTATCACCAGGATCAGGGCCAGGATAGGAAGCGTGGTGACATAGCCGATAACTCCTATCCTGATATCCCTTAGTGTGTTCCTGAAAGAGATGCCGAGACTGGCGAGGCCGCCGTTAAATTTTTTGCTCACGAAATAAAGGACGATCGAGATCCCTATTATGTCCATTATGGTCGCGTGCAGGACGGTAGCCAGCCTGTCATCGTGACTTTTTATAGCCAAGACGTGAGATACGATCGATCCGGCGAACGCCAGAACATATCCGAAAAAGAAAAAGACGGTCGCTATCCTACAGATATCGATCAGCCCCCACCCGACATCCGGCGGCGCGCCGTAGGCGACCATGACATTGCGGCCGCTCAATTTGAGCGCCAGCCCTCTCACGCACAATATGAGGCCCAACAGCAGGATCAAGGCGCTTAAAAAGGCGGACGTCGTGATAACGCTCCCCAGAAACCTGTTCTTCTCGAGGAGTTCTCTTATCCGCCTCTCCTGCGCCATTATTTCCTGCCTTGACATCAGCTTCGCTATCTTTTTCCTGGAAGACACCTTGTCTTTTTTCTCGGGCGGATGAGCCATCACAAAGAGGTTTGCGGCCATTATAAATATAAGCATCAGAAGGTAGAGGCGTTCCGCTTTTATGAAACCAAATATCCTGTTACCCGACGACATTGTATCTCCTCGGCCTGAATTGTACTTTTAATTCTTCCTTTGTCAGCCGTTCGCATTCCTTGATATCGACGCCCTCCAGGTCCAGACATGTCACTTCCACCTCGGGCAGCCTGTCCCTGCATTCGATTATGAATTTCTTTATCTCCTCAAACGTACGCATCCCGAAAGTAGGGCGGCAGACCTTGCTGTAGACCTCGGCGGAAGGCGCGTTTAGGCTCACGCTTACCTTGTCTATCAGGTCGACTAGGTCGCCGACGATCGACCTGCCATAGATAAGATTCCCGTGGCCGTTCGTGGTAAGGCGGATCCTGGCGCCTTTCTTTTTCAGCGCCCTGGCTACCTCGATCATGCAGTCCAGACGTAACGTCGGCTCTCCGTATCCGCAGAAGACTACCTCCTCATATGCGGTGGGATCCCCTACGGCGTCTATGACCTCCTTCGCGGTGGGTTCCTTTTCCAGTTGCAGGTTATATCCCATGATATAGTCCGTCGTATTCCTGATACAGAAGACACAATTACTCGTACACCTGTTCGTAAGATTTATATACAGGGACCGTCTTATGGGGTAGACGATAGCGCCGGGCGGCACATCTTCGCCGACGCCGAAGAGCTTCTTGGAGTTCCACGACGTCACTCTCGCCATATCCTCCGCCGTGACCCCTTTTAACCCCGCCAGCTCCTCCACCAGATAGGTCAGATAAGAAGGCTCATTCCTCTTTCCGCGGAAGGCCTCCGGGGCCAAGAACGGCGCGTCGGTCTCAAGCAATAAGTTATCTATAGGCACAAGGTCCTTTACCATCTGCCGCAGGGCCGAGGCGTTCTTGAAGGTGATATTGCAGGTAAAAGACACATATAGGCCCAGATCCAGCACATCTTTTAAAAATTCCTTGTCCGCAGGAAAACAATGTATCACTCCCTTTACGGGAGGTGACATCTCCTCCTTGAGTATCCTCAAAAGGTTCGCCCTCGCCGAAGAACTGCCGTCTTCGGCCTCCTCGGCATCCCTGCAGTGGATTATAAGGGGCAGGTCCGTCTCTTTCGCGAGGGAGAGGAATTTTCTGAAAACATCCTGCTGGACGCTGCGGGGCGATAAATTCCTGTAATAATCCAAGCCTACTTCGCCGATCGCCACGACTTTTTTGTTTTGTACGAGGCCCTTGAGTTCGGCGAAGGTCCCGCTCTTGACCTCTTTCGCGTCATGCGGATGCACCCCTACGGAGGCGTAGATCGGATCATGTTTACCAGCGAGCTCGATCGACTTCCTTGAGCCTTCCATCGAGCTTGCGATATTGATCATATATTTAACACCGGCATCGGATGCCCTCTTGATGACATCATCTCTGTCGGCGTCAAAATCCGCGAAGTCCAGATGGCAATGGGTATCGACGAGTTTCATCATTTCTTAAACGGGGAGATATCCCGCAGCCTCTTTACTATTTTCGGTATCTCTTCCATGCAATAAGTTATCTCTTCCTCGGTATTAAAGGTGCCGAGGGAAAACCTGACCGACCCTTGGGCTAACTGGGGATCGGCCTTCATCGCGACAAGTACATGCGAAGGCTCATTTGAACCGGCTGTGCAGGCCGAGCCGGTCGAACCGCATATACCTTTAAGGTCGAAATTTATGAGGAGCGATTCGCCTTCTACACCCTGAAAAGAGAGGTTAAGCGTCCCCGGAAGGCGCTCGGTCGGATGGCCGTTTAAATGTACGCCGTCCAACCTGTCCGTTAACCCCTTCTGCAGCATATTCCTCAACTTACGCAACCTCTCCGGCTCCTCTTTCATATGCCTCTTCGCTATCTGGGCCGCCTTTGCGAACCCGACGATACCCGGGACATTCTCCGTCCCGGCGCGAAGCGAGCGCTCATGATGGCCGCCGTGATTGACCGGGTCTATCTTCACCCCTTTCCTTATATATAAGAGGCCGACCCCTTTCGGGCCGTTTATCTTATGCGCGGAGAGGGACAAAAGGTCTACGCCCAGATCCTCGACGTCCACAGGGATCTTCCCGAAGGACTGCACCGCGTCCGTATGAAAATAGATCCCCTTTGCCTTTACGATCCCGGAGATCTCCTTGATAGGCTCTATCGTGCCGACCTCGTTATTGGCGTGCATTATCGAGACCAGTATCGTCTTCGGCGTGATCGCCTCTTTGAGCGCTTTTAGATCCACGGCGCCGTATTTATCTACGGGCAGATACGTGATCTTAAATCCGTGCGATTCTAAGTATTTACAGGTGGCGCCTACCGCCAGATGCTCGACGGAGGAGGTTATTATGTGGTTACCTTTGTCTTTATTCGCGAACGCCACCCCCTTGATCGCGAAATTATCCGACTCTGTGCCGCCGGAGGTAAAGATGATATCGACAGACTCGGTACCTAAAGCGTCGCCGAGTATTGCCCGGGATTCCTCTAAGCCCTTCTTTGCTTCCCTTCCCTTAAAATGGATGCTGGAGGCGTTACCGTATCTTTCCTTAAGGTACGGCAGCATCGTCTCCAATACCTCGGGATGCAGGGGTGTAGTCGAATTGTTATCGAGATATATCACCTTGTTATTCATTTTTGTTCAATCCTCGGAAATAATGGCTGCCCTTTGTTTGTCTTTGTGCCCGCCCTGATTAAACCCCACTTTCCTATATCGGAAAAACGGGCTTTGGAAAGCGGCTCGGTAATTCCCAATTGTGACCACATCTTTTCCGCCGAAGCCGGGATATACGATGATACCGCGATCGTCACTATCCTTAATACCTCCGTGAGGTTGTAAATGATATCGCTTAGCCGGTCTACCTTCCCCTCTTTATCCAGCTTCCAAGGGGCCTGTATCTCTATATATTTATTCGCCCTGTTTATTAGTTCCCATACTGAGGCGAGTGCTGCGGGGAAATCGAGTTCGGACATCGCAGCGTCCATCTTATCCGGCAATGCGGCAGCGAGCGCTTTTAATTCATCGTCTACGGCACCCTTTGTGCCGGCCGCCGCAGGGATCATACTGCCGAAATATTTCTCTATCATCGTCAACGTCCTATTTAGCAAATTGCCCATATCGTTCGCGAGGTCGGTATTCAGGCGGCTGACAAGCGCTTCCTCGGAGAAGAGCCCGTCGTGCCCGTACGGTATCTCGCTTAAAAGGAAATATCTGAGCGGGTCCGGTCCGTATTTTTTTATCATCTCCACGGGGTCTACGATGTTACCGAGCGACTTCGACATCTTCCTGCCCTTGCCATCGAGCCAATGGCCGTGCGCGAAGACTGTCACCGGCGGCTCGATGCCGAGAGCATGCAGCATTATCGGCCAAAATACCGTGTGGAAACGTATTATATCCTTGCCGAGTATGTGGATATCTGCGGGCCAGTATCTCTTGAACTTCGCTTCGTCTCCGGCATAACCCAGCGCCGATATGTAATTGATCAACGCGTCGAACCAGACGTATGAGACATGGTCTCTCGAGAATGGGATCTCGATACCCCACTCGAGCCTGCTCTTGGGCCGCGTGACGCACAGGTCCTGGAGCGGCTGCTCAAGGAAACTCAATATCTCATTTTTCCTTGATTCCGGTTTGATGAAATCCGGGTGCCCCTTTATATATCCGATGAGCCATTCCTGATATTTCGACATCCTGAAGAACCAGTTCTTTTCGGTTATCTGTTCGACTTGACGTTTGCATTCGGGACAGCTGCCTTCCTCGAGCTGGCCCTCGGGCCAGAAGGCCTCGCAAGACGCGCAATACCAGCCTTTGTATTCGGATTCGTAGAGCTCACCCTTCTCGTGCAGCCTGGAAAAGAACAACTGGACCACCTTTATATGGCGCTCCTGCGTGGTGCGTATAAAATCGTCGTATGAGATAGACAGGACCTTCCAGAGCTCAAGCGAGGGTTTTACGACCGAGTCCACGAATGCCTGTGTAGTTATTCCGGCTTCCGCCGCGGCTTTCGCGACCTTCTGGCCGTGCTCATCCGTACCGGTAAGGAAGTAGACATCCTCGCCTTTAAGTCTGTGGTAGCGCGCGAGGGCGTCCGCGACCGTCGATTCATAGCAATGTCCGATATGAGGTTTCGCGTTGACGTAGTATATTGACGTGGTGACGTAAAATTTCTTCATCGTTTATGATGGAGGGAGCAGCCCTTCGGGCATTTACACGGGATCTCCACTATCTTCCCATCGCCCGCATCTATGGTAATAGACCTCTTGAGGGCATTGACGCTCAGGACCTTGCCCGAGCCGCCTTCCACCTCTATCTTTTCGCCCTCTCTCGGAAGCCCCCTTAAAAGTTCCACGTATAATTTATGCTCATAGCCGAGACAGCACATAAGCCTCCCGCATACGCCCGAGATCTTCGCGGGGTTCAAGGGCAGATTTTGTTCCTTAGCCATCTTTATTGTGACCGGCTCGAAATCCTTAAGGAACGTGGCGCAGCAGAGCGCCTTCCCGCACGGCCCGAAGCCGCCGAGGAGCCGCGCCTCATCCCGGACCCCTATCTGCTTCAACTCGATACGCGCCTTGAATATCCGCGCGAGGTCCTTTACGAGTTCGCGGAAGTCTATCCGCCCTTCCGCGGTGAAATAAAACAGGAGCTTTGACCTGTCGAAGGAGTACTCCGCCTCTATCAATTTCATCTTAAGCGCGTGTTCCTGTATCTTCTTCTGGCAGGTCGCAAACGCCTCCCTCGTCTTCTCGCGGTTCTTCTTTATCTGCTCCGAGTCCGCCTTTGTGGCCATCCTCAATATCTTGCGCAGGGGTTCCTCCGACGATACCTCGGAGACCGTCTCCGGAACAGATATCACCTCGCCGTAGTCAAGCCCCCTGTCGGCTTCCACTATCACGAACTCGCCTATCTTCGGCTTAAGTTCCCCTATCTGAAAATACTGGGTCTTTCCGCCCTCTCTTAACCTGACCTGAACGACTTCGTACACTCTGATTCCCCTCTAAGTTATATTAAGCCTCATGGAGGCCAATGCTATCTTTATGTTCGCGTTTCTCTTTATTCTCTCCTGTGTCGCGGAGATCTCCTCGATTATC
>JAGUXU010000109.1 GCA_020061685.1 Candidatus Omnitrophota bacterium | reverse complement strand
GTCATGCCGACAGAGCCCGCGATGATAAATACGTGCCCGTAATCATTTTTATGGGTATCCGGCTTTCTCTTGGGAAGCAATTTCCTGATATCGCTTGGGGTCTTCATCTTCAGGTCAACCTTTTCCTATCAGTAAACAATTCCCGACCGCGTAATTTTTGGTGTGCGAGAGGCTTATGACCGCTTTCGCGATCTTTCTTTTGGCCATCAATTTCTTCGCGCTGCCCTTCAATATGACCTTGGGCCTCCCGTTCTTCTCGTTTATCACCTCGACATCGGTCCAGGCGATCGCTGTCTTGCCGCCGCCTCCGAAGGCCTTATAAACCGCCTCCTTCGCCGCGAATCTCGCGGCCAGATGCTGCTCCGGGGCGCCCTTGCCCCTGCAATAATCGAGTTCCCGTTTCGTATAGATCTTGTTCAAGAATCTCCTGCCGTATTTCCTGACCGCGGCCTTGACCCTTTTTACCTCGACTATATCCACCCCGAATCCCTCTATCATCTTATCAGCCCCAGCATTTCCTTTACGGCCCTATCCAGGCCGACGAAGACCGCCCTCGAGATTATCGAGTGGCCGATGTTCAGCTCTTCTATGCCTTCTAACTTCGCGACAGCCGATACATTGCTGTAATTCAAGCCGTGGCCGGCATTGACGCGTAACCCCGAGCGGATGGCATATTCAGTCGCCCCGGCCAGTTTCTTCAGTTGCGCCTGCCTTTCGCGGCCGTCCTTCGCATTCGCGTATTCGCCGGTATGTAACTCTATAAATTCCGATCCTGTCTTAACGGCGGCATTGATCTGCTTTTTGTCCGCGTCTATAAACAGGCTGACTACTATCCCCTTCTTGCGCAGCCTGCGTACGACCCCGGATACCTCTCTGCCATATCTAACGCAATCAAGTCCTCCTTCGGTCGTAAGTTCCTTGCGCCTTTCCGGGACTAAGGTCGCCTCATCGGGTTTTACCTTCAGGGCTATATTCACTATCTCTTTGGCGATCGACATCTCCATATTCAAACGTGTCCTGACCGTCTTCCTTAATATATATAAGTCTTCCTCGTTTATATGCCGCCTGTCCTCGCGCAGATGGCTGACTATGGAATCACATCCGGCCGCCTCGCAGAGGCTCGCCGCCAGGACAGGTTCCGGTTCTACGCCTCCGCGCGCCTGCCTTAATGTCGCGACATGATCTATATTTACGCCTAATTTGGGCATCTTGATTTATCGGGGTTACTGGGCTTTCTCGATGGGGATGGTGACGTCAACGATTCCGCCGGAACCGTAAAACCTTACGCCCTTGACCAGCTCCAACGGCACCATCAAAGTGCAGGTCTTGTTCTGGCCGGTAACATCTATCTGCCATGTCCTCAAAGAGCCTATCTTATCTACTATGCGCTTCGGTCCCATTATATAGGTGGTGTCCGGTTTTACCGTTATGCTTTCCGGACGCACGGCGTAACCTGCCGCCGGATGTCCGACGATCACGGGAACGATCTTGACTTCCTTGACGACATTCGCCTGCGTATAGCTGACCCAGAACGGCAAACGCTCCTCGCCCTGCGAGTGGCTTAACTCTTCGGCGACGTAATACCATGTGATTATCGCCAGGACAAGCGATATTATCTTAAGCCAAAAATTTTTTCTCAGCCAGTTAATCATGTTTTTTCTTAAAGAATAAGTTGGCGGATAATTTTACCCGCGGACGCTTCTCCTTCTTCGGCCTGTATAAAAGCGCGCGCAGATGGTTTATCAGGCGCTCCCTGTCCAGGTCATGGGTCAATTTCCCGGCATTCGCGACGGAGATCATGCCGGTCTCCTCGGACACCACCACACATACCGCGTCGGTCTCCTCGCTTAACCCTATCGCCGCCCTGTGCCTTGTACCCAATAATTTACCGACGTCCGGATTCTGTGTCAGCGGGAAAAGACAGCCGGCCGCGACTATCCTGTCGCCGTGGATGATGACGCCGCCGTCATGCAAGGGGGTGTTCGGCATGAATATCGTGTTGAGGAGCTCGCTGGTCAGGTTGCTGTCGATGGCCACGCCGCTTTCCGTATACGGCTCAAGGTTAACTTCTCTTTGTATCGCCAGGATAGTCCCTATCTTCTTCTTGGATAACATGGAAGCGGACTTGGCGATCTCTTCGATAGTCCTCTCTTCGGTTATTATGTTGCCGAAGACCTTTTCCCTGCCTATCCTCGCGAGGCCGCTGCGCATCTCCGGCTGGAAGACGATCAGGAATGCGATCACCGAGAGGGCGAATAACTTCATGAATATCCAGTTGACAACGTCGAATCTCAACTGCTGAGTAAGGAAGAATATTATCGCTATGATTATTATGCCGCGCAGGACCTGGACGGCGCGCGTGCCTTTGATGAAGACGAACAAACGGTAGATGATAAACCAGAGGATCGCTATCTCTATTATCGGTTTCCAGATCAGGTTTATTATCTCGCTCATAGTCTGTATTCTGCTGATATCAAACATTTAAAATGGCATCCGTTAATCGCGCGACCCGGCGCATCTGGTCGACGTCATGGACCCGTAATATGTCCGCCCCGTTCTGGATCGCGACCGCGACCGATGCCGCGGTCCCAAACAGCCTCTCTTCCGTCTCCGCGCCCAGTACTCTTCCGATAAAAGACTTCCTTGACGGACCGACGAGGACGGGATAGCCTAACGACTTGAACTCGCGCAACCTTTTCAAGATCTTCAGGTTGTCTTCCACTGTCTTGCCGAACCCTATCCCCGGGTCGATCACTATGCTATTATCGGATATCCCGGCGTCTTTGGCAATGATCACGCTGCGGCGCAGGCTCTCTGTTATCTCGGAGACCAAAGACGTATATCTGGGGGCTCTCTGCATCGTGCGGGGAGTCCCTTTCATATGCATAAGGACAATCGCCGCTTTATGCCTCTTTACGAGTTTTGCTATCTTCGGCTCTTTCTTTAACCCCGAGATGTCGTTTACTATAACGGCGCCGCAATCAAGCGCTTTCTGTGCGACCGAAAATTTCGATGTATCGACCGAGATGGGGAGATTTATCCTCTTTGCCAGAACCTTTATGACCGGGATGACCCGTCCGCATTCCTCTTCGGCTGAGACCGGCTTCGATCCCGGCCGCGTGGATTCGCCGCCGATGTCGATCATATCCGCGCCCTGATTCTCCATCTCGATGGCGCGCCTTACCGCCTCTTCCCTGTCCGTATACAGGCCGCCGTCAGAGAAGGAATCCGGGGTGACGTTCAATATCCCCATTATATGCGTCCGCGCGCCCAAATTCAATTTATATCTGCCTGCGCTAAGGGTAAGATCGCGCTTATTAAGATTATCCTCGAGCAGGCACAACTTCTTTCCCAATTCTGAAAGGCCGAGCGGCTGCCTCTCCAATTTTTCACAGAGCCGGTCAAGTTGAGCTGCCGTGCCGATTATTATGCCTTCGGCGTCTTTGGTCCTTCTTATGAACGCGTCCCACGAGACGGCGCAATCGCCGCCTATCGAGAGCATATCCTGTTTCAATATATTAAGCGCGGCGGAATCCAGCCCTTTGACTTTTATCACTCTCAAGAGCGCCTTAGGCGCCATGATATCGATCCCGCCGTCATGGACCTTCAGGGCCCGCAACTCGTCTTTTACTTCTTTTATATCCTTAAGTTCCAGCAGCCGCAGATTCATCGGGAAGCCCTAAGAGCTGCCTTATCTCTTTGACGTCCAAGACCTCTTTTTCAAGCAACATCTCAGCAAGCAGTTTCAATTTGTCCCTATTGGCGGCGAGAGTCTCTTTCGCGCAGCTGTAGCATTCGTCTATTATGCGCTTGATCTCCTGGTCTATCAATAGAGCGGTCTGGTCGCTGTAATTTCTCTCTTCCAAAATATCTCTTCCGAGGAATATCTGGTCCTGCCTCTTGCCGAAGGTCAGATTACCGAGCTTCTCGCTCATGCCGAACTCGGTGACCATCCTCCGGGCCATCTCGGTCGACATCTGCATATCGTTCCTGGCGCCGGTCGTTATATCGGCAAATATCAGCTCCTCGGACGCCCTGCCGCCCAACGAGACCGTGATATCGGCGAGCAGTTCTGATTTGGCTCTATAATACCTGTCTTCGGTGGGGGCCATAAGAGTGTATCCGCCCGCCATTCCCCTGGGTAAAATAGTGACTTTGTGCAGAGTCTCGGCGCCCGGGATCAATAAAGCCAATAACGCGTGCCCTGCCTCATGGTAAGCGGTGATCTCTTTTTCGTGTGTCGTGATGACGCGGCTCTTCTTCGCCGGCCCTGCTATGACGCGTTCAATAGACTCCTCAAGCTCCTCCATCGTAACGGCCTCTTTGTTCCTGCGCGCGGCCAGTAACGCCGCCTCGTTGACAAGGTTCGCCAGGTCCGCGCCCGAGAAACCCACGGTCCTGCGGGCAATCAATTTAAGGTCCACCTCAGGCGCTAATTTCACATTTCTAACATGGACCTTCAATATCGCCTCCCTGCCGACGATATCAGGCCTGCTTACGACTATGACCCTGTCAAACCTGCCCGGCCGCAAGAGCGCCGGGTCCAGGACGTCGGGCCTGTTGGTGGCGGCGATCAGTATCACGCCTTCCTGCGTATTAAACCCGTCCATCTCGACCAAAAGCGCGTTTAACGTCTGCTCGCGCTCGTCGTGCCCGCCGCCGATGCCGGCAAAACGCTGCCTGCCGACCGCGTCTATCTCATCGACAAATATGATGCATCCTTTTCCGCCGACGTGCGCGGCTTTCTTCGCCTGGTCAAATAGATCGCGCACTCTGGATGCGCCGACGCCGACGAACATCTCGACAAAATCGGACCCGCTTATCGAGAAGAAAGGCACCCCCGCCTCTCCGGCGACCGCTTTGGCAAGAAGTGTCTTTCCTGTGCCCGGCGGGCCTATCAGCAATACGCCTTTCGGTATCTTTCCGCCGAGACGCTGGAATTTACGGGGGTCTTTTAAGAATTCGATCACTTCCTGAAGCTCTTCCTTGGCCTCATCGACACCCGCGACGTCCTGGAATGTGATCCTTAACTGCTCTCCCAGGATCTGCCTTGCGCGGCTCTTGCCGAAAGAGAGTATCCTGCCGCCTCCCGCCTGCGCGCTGCGCGATATCAAAAACCAGAAGAGCAGGACAAAAATAAGCGGCCCCAGGACCGTATAGAAGATGTTGGCCCAGAATGTCCGCGGTATCCTGATCCTGAAATCGGAGATATTTTCTCTCAGGAGCTTGATTATGTCCGGGTCGTTTTCCGCGATATTGACTATGTAGCGCGAGCCGTCCGTAAATTCCCCCTCGATTATATTCTCCGCCTTGACGGCCGATTTTATCTTCTGCTCGGCCTTATTATGGACTACATAATTCGAGAATTCCGAGAGGCTTAGCTCCTTCGGCTGAGCCGTTCCTATGGACTGATTTGTAGTGCGCCATACATACGACAGCATCAACAGGAGCATGATCCCGAACAGAAGGCGCTGTAGCATTACCTGCAGCCGATTATTGTTCTTCTTGTTATTTTTTCTCTTTTGGCCGTTACTCATCTTGGCTCATTCCTTTAGTAAAATTTGATTATATCAGAAAAAATCCGTAAAAGGCAAGAAAATTAGGCCTTTTTATAGGAAAGCTTCAGTATTCGCCTTGTCCCAGAAGTTATCTTTACTTCATCGGAAAGGCGCAGTCCGCAGACCCAGATTATCCTTTTGCCTGATACGACAAGAGGGATTGAACTTCTCCGGCCGCGGGGGATCTTTCCGTCAACGTAAAAATCCTGGAGTTTCTTCGCGGATACCATCCCGAGCGGCTTAAACCTGTCGCCCTTCTCCCATGTCCTTAAATACAAGGGCTGTTTTAGTCTCGCGTAATCCATATATTCTACATTACTTGGCTTGCCGAACCTGACCCTCGTCCCGATAAACTCCGCCTCGAATATCAGGCCTAATTCGGGCACATGCGTTTTCCCGGGGACCAACAGCCGCTTCCGGATCTTCCCCGAAGGGCTTGAGCGCACCGCTTTCCCGGCCTTATGGAATATGAGCGAATCTCTCGCCCTGCTGACGCGTATCTTATCGGGCAGGTCCAGGGCGCCCTTACCCGACCCGATCAGCCCGTCTATCTCCTCGATGTGGGAATAGTCTATCCTGCGCAGGTCCCCCTTCAGGACCTCGATCGCTTTCCGTAATACCCCCCTGCGTATCCCGGCCGGCTTAGCCTTAAAATTATAAAGCGGGATCCTCACGGAGTCTTTCTTTACCCTGGCGCTTTTTCCGAATTCCTTCTCTATCAGGTCCGCGAGGACCTCATAGTCATAGGTGAGGCTTTGAGCGTTCCTGACCAGGATCTCTTTTATATTCGGATTATAGCCCCTTAGATAAGCGATCAACTCGTGCCTTATCCTGTTCCTCAAGAATTTCGTCATCGTATTCGTGACGTCCTGCCGGGGCTTGATATTCAGGGCCCGCAGATACGCTTCCACATCGCTCCTCCAGGCCTCTATCAATGGCCTTATGACCAACCTGCCGTCCATCTTCCGTGACGGCGGGATGCCGCGCATGCCCCCCAGCCCCGCGCCGCGTATCATCCTCATCAGTACCGTCTCG